>JBOGIC010000089.1:0-3249 GCA_050744985.1 Acidimicrobiales bacterium | reverse complement strand
GCATGGCCACGCTCGTGCTGGTGAGCATCGGCGTCGCCGGGTTGGCCCTCCTCGTGGCCGGTCTGGCGACGGCGTGGTCGGGCCGCCGCGGGCCGTCTCCGCAGGCCGCCCGCGTCAGGTAGGCCTTGCGACACCAACGGCGTGGCGCGGGTCGACGTGTCGGGCGAGGACGACAGCGCCGTGCTGTGGCTCCGATCTGACCGGTTAGGCGAGGAGCGGGCCGGGTAGCACCCGCGGATGGACCAGGACCCGCTCGAGGACGAGGTGCACAGCACGGTGCTGGAGGACGAGGAGGGCAACCCCTACGTCGTCGACCAGCAGAACCAGAGCCCGGAGGTCGCCCGGGGCGGGGGCGGGAACCCCGATCCGGACACGCCGCCGCAGCCGCCCGCGCCCGGGTCATAGAGGCGCGCTTACTGCGGGCGGGCGTCGTAGGTCGGGATGAGGCGGCGGGCGGCGAGGGCCTCGTCGACCCGCCCGACCGGTGCGGTGCGGGGGGCGGCGCGGGCTTCTTCCCCCGTCTCCGACGCGATGGTGATGAGGGCGTCGGCCAGGGCGGCGACGGTCTGGGGGCTCTCGGTCTCGGTGGGCTCGATCATGAGCGCCTCCTCGACGATGAGCGGGAAGTAGACGGTCGGCGCGTGGAAGCCCTCCTCGAGAAGGCGCTTGGCCACGTCCAAGGCCCGGAGGCCGCTACGCCTCTTCAGCGACGCCGCGGACGCCACGAACTCGTGCATGTTCGGGCGGTCGTAGGGGATGTCGTAGACGCCGCGCAGGCGGTGCCGGAGCCAGTTGGCGTTGAGGACGGCCGCCTCGGCGATCCGGCGCAGGCCGTCGCCCCCGTTGGCGAGGATGTACGAGTGGGCGCGGGCCAGGGCGAGCGCGTTGCCGTGCCACGAGTGCACGCGGCCGATCGACCGCTCCGGCGTCGCCCAGGCGTACGCGCCGTCGGCCGCGCGGACGGGCCGGGGGCCGGGGAGGTAGGGCGCCAGGCGCTCGGTGACCGCCACCGGGCCGGCGCCGGGTCCGCCGCCGCCGTGCGGCACGGCGAAGGTCTTGTGCAGGTTGAGGTGGACGATGTCGAAGCCCATGTCCCCGGGGCGGGTGACGCCGAGGATGGCGTTGAAGTTGGCGCCGTCGTAGTAGAGGAGGGCGCCGACGCGGTGGACGGCCTCGGCGATCTCGACGATGTCCTCCTCGAACAGGCCGAGGGTGTTCGGGTTGGTGAGCATGATGCCGGCCACGTCGTCGTCGAGCCGCTCGCGTAGCGCGGCGACGTCGACGAGGCCGCGGGCGTCCGACGGCACCTGGGTGACCTCGTAGCCGCCGAGGGTCACCGAGGCCGGGTTGGTGCCGTGGGCCGAGTCGGGGATGACGACGCGCCGTCGCTCCCGGGAGCCGGGGTGGTCGGCGTGCCACGCCCGCATCAGCAGCAGCCCGGTCAGCTCGCCGGCCGCGCCCGCCGGCGGCTGCAGGGTGGCGGCGTGCATGCCCGTGACCCGGCACAGGGCGTCCTCCAGCTCGACCAGCAGCTCGAGCCAGCCCTGGGTGAGGCTGGCCGGCGCCGCCGGATGGACGGCCGCCAGGCCCTCGAGCGACGCCGCCTCGTCGCAGAGCTTGGGGTTGTACTTCATCGTGCACGACCCGAGCGGGTAGCCGCCCAGGTCGACGGAGTACTGCCGGTGGGTGAGGCGGGTGAAGTGGGCGACCAGGTCACGCTCGGACACCTCCGCGATGGGCGCGGGCGCGGTGCGCAGGTGCTCGGGCGGCACCAGGTCGGTGGCCGGCCATTCGGGGATGCCGGTCTCGCGGAAGGCCGCCGCGGTCCGGCCCGGAGAGGAGAACTCGAACAGGGCCGGCTCGGGGTCGCGACCCATGAGCGGCGCGCTGGTGGCCTTCCCCCCCGCGGCCTGTCTGGCGCTCACCTGACCACCTTCTCGAACGCGGCCACGTAGGCGTCGATCTCGGCCCGCGTGCGCTTCTCCGTCACGGCGACGAGCAGGCCCTCGCCGTACTCCGCCTCGAGCGCCACGCCGGCGAGGAAGCCTTCGTCCGCCATGCGCTCAACCAGCACGTTTGGGGGCACGGGCGTGCGCACGGCGAACTCCCGCAGCGTGGGCGCGCGCACGAGCGGCTCGACCCCGTCGAGGCCCAGCAGCGCTTCGCGCGTGTAGCGGGTGCCGCGGGCGCAGCGCAGCGCCATCTCCCGCAGGCCGGCGGTGCCGAGCCAGCCCAGCTGGACCAGGCAGCACACGGCGATCAGCGTCTGGTTGGTGCAGACGTTGGAGGAGGCCTTCTCGCGCCGGATGTCCTGCTCGCGGGTGCGAAGGGTGGTGACGTAGGCCCGTCGCCCCTCGGTGTCGACGGTCTCCCCGACCAGCCGGCCGGGCAGCCGGCGCACGTGCTCCTGCTTGGTGGCGAACAGGCCGAGGTACGGCCCCCCGAACGACAGCGGCGTGCCGAAGGGCTGGCCCTCCCCCACGACAACGTCGGCGCCGGCCTCGGACGGCGGCGTGAGCAGGGCGGCGGCGACCGGGTCGGCGGCGACGACGAGCAACCCACCCGCGGCCCGTGCGGCCGTCAGGTCTTCGAGGCAACCGAGGTGGTTGGGCTGCTGCACCACCACAGCGCCCACGTCGCCGGCGTCGGCCGGCCAGGCCGTGCGGCCGTCGACCAGCGGCACCTCGACGATGTCGTGGCCGGTGCCGGCCGCGAACGTGCGCACGACCTCCCGCCACGTCGGGTGCACGCCCTGGGACAGCAGCACCTTCGGTCGCTTGCTCGCCGCCACGGCCAGGTTGACGCCCTCGACCGTGGCGCTGGCCCCGTCGTACAGCGAGGCGTTGGCCACGTCCATGCCCGTCAGCCGGCACACGACCGTCTGGTACTCGAACAGCGCCTGCAGCACGCCCTGGGCCACCTCGGGCTGGTAGGGCGTGTAGGCCGTGACGAACTCCGCGCGGAACGCCACCCGGCGCACGACGGCCGGGATCTCGTGGTCGTACGCGCCGGCGCCGGCGAAGCAGACCAGATCCCGGCCCGTGGGACGGTTGCGGTCGGCGAGCGCCTGCATGCGGTCCATGGCGTCGAACT
Organism: Acidimicrobiales bacterium; assembly: GCA_050744985.1. Classification (GTDB taxonomy): domain Bacteria; phylum Actinomycetota; class Acidimicrobiia; order Acidimicrobiales; family AC-14; genus JBOGIC01. Next base: position 156 of record JBOGIC010000089.1, on the reverse strand, counting down.
CCGACAACCCCGGCGCCAGGTCGAGCCCGCCCGCCAGCCGCAGCGCTTCGGGGATCGTCGCGAACAGTTCCTCGACCGACGACAGGCCGATGGCGGCCAGCATCTCGGCCACCTCGGCATCGGTGTGGGGGACGTAACTGCCCAAGCGCGTCAACC
>JBOGIC010000088.1:0-12659 GCA_050744985.1 Acidimicrobiales bacterium | reverse complement strand
AAAGTATCGAGCTCACTGCCAACGATCTCCCGGATGGATACCGATCAATTCTTGCAATCCTTGCAGACATCGTCGTGGCTTGTCAATACCTCCATCCCAGCAGTGGGCCGGTGTCAGGTTCCGACATCACAGGCATCGCTCTCATCGACGAGGTCGACCTTCATCTCCACGCCCGCTTGCAGCGTGACATCGTCACCCGACTTCGCGATGCACTCCCCAACATGCAGTTCGTCGTAACAACGCATTCGCCGCTGGTGGCGGCCAGCTTCGAACGTGAGGAGCTCGTGCTGCTCGATCGCGAGGCGCCCGGCGGTATCCGGCATCTCGATCGGCAGATTCTCGCCTTCACGGCCGACGAGGTCTACGAGTGGCTGCTCGACACCCGTCCGTACTCGGAGGCAGGTCGCCAGCAACTGGAGCAAGGCGGCCATGAGGCGACGCGGCTGCTTTACCAGTCACCCGAGCATGGCGAGGCACAAGCCGAGGAGCTGCTCCGTGAGCAAGAGCATCTGCTTCAGAAACTTCGCGACATGCCGGCCGACTGAACGACCTGAGCTAGCGGGACTGTGCGGCAGATACGGCGCCCCAGGGTATGGCCTCCGACGATCGCCCACCCGGGTGGGCGGGGCTACGAGCATGCTCGTCAACAACGCCGCGAGTCGGCACTTCGACAGCTCTTTCCGAAATCCTGGCGAGCGAACGACGTTCGCGGCGTTCTCCGGGCGACCTGCGGTCACTCCTGTGCCTACTGCCTTGACCTTATCGGTCGCACCGGCGAGGACGTCGAGCACTATCGCCCGAAGGACAAGTACTGGTGGCTCGCCTACTCGCTCGACAACTACCTGTCGAGCTGCCGGCGATGCAACAGCAGCCGCAAGATTGACGCCTTCCCTCTGCGCGACGAGTCGATGCGAGCCCGTGATCCACGAGCTTCTCTCGCAAGCGAGGAGCGGCTTCTCCTCGACCCGGTGGCCGATGATGTCGAGGCGATCCTGCTTATCGACGTCCTGGGTGCCGAACGGGTCGCATACCGATATGCGGTTGCGCGGACGGCGGATGGGGGACTCGCCGAGCAGGGGCAGGCGACGATCGGGCTGTTTCACCTCAACGACGATGTCGAGTTGGCCAAGGCGCGAAAGAACGCAGTCGCCGAGGCCGTCCGCGGGCTCGCGTCCGATGACGCGGAAGCCAGGGGGCATGCCAGACGGAGGATGAGCCGCTTTGAACCCTTTGGTGGCGCCGTACGCAGCGTCGTGGCGCAACTGAACCCCACCCTGTTGCCACAGCCGGAGGAGGAGCTGCACTGGTTCGTGGGGGACTTGTTGGACTTGCTCGACCTGGTCGATGTCACCGAGAGGCCAGACAGGAAAATCATCGATGTCACTCGCTTTGCGCTGGCAGCCCTCTGGCGGGACCCACCCGCCGCCTCGGCGAGTGACATCGAACGACGGCTCGAGCTCGCCGGCCGCCAGTCGGAGATTCGGCCATATTACGAACTGCTCGCGAAACCCGGGCCCGTCGGTCAAGCAGGCACAATCGGCCGTGCCCGGCGTCCAGGAAAGCCGAAGCGCGGCGGCGATGAAGCAAGTGCTGGACCAGGCCGCAAGAGTTGAACGCCACCGCGCGGCAGCCGTGCGCGGTCAGATTCGCCCGACGGCGCGGAACCCGATAAGAGCGCCGCCCACGCCGACGCGCTCGACATCGGCGCTCGCTACCTCGCGGCCCGCCGTACCTGCTCGGTGTATCACCGCCGGCTCGGCGGTGCTCCCAGAGGTATCGCTACGAACCGCATCTTCATCAGCTACCGGCGGGAGGACACGTCGGGCTACGCCGGCCGGCTCAACGACCGCCTGCGCGATCGCTTCGGTCATGACCAGGTGTTCATGGACATCGACGCCATCGAGCCGGGGCTCGACTACCAGGAGCTGATCGAGGGCACGATCGGCTCGATCGACGTCCTGGTCGCGCTGATGGGGCGGGAGTGGCTCACGACGCCGGGCCCGACCGGCAGCCGGCGCCTCGACGACCCCGACGACTTCGTGCGGCTGGAGATCGCCGGCGCCCTCGACCGCAACGTCCGCGTGATCCCGGTCCTCGTGGAGGCCGCGGCCATGCCGACGATCCACGACCTGCCCGAGCCGCTCGCCCCCCTCGCCCGGCGCAACGCCATCGAGCTCAGCGACTCCCGGTGGGACTACGACTGCGAGCGGTTGGTGAGCGTGCTCCACCGGGCGCTGGGCCGTGCGGCTCCTGCGGCGGCGCCCGCGCCGGCGGAGCCGGTTCGTCGCCGCTGGGCCCCGGGCGCGCTGACCGGGATCGTCGTCGCCGCCACGGTGGCCGTGCTGGTGTGGGGTGTGCTGGCGCCGCGGAACTGGCACAGCGAGTGGCCCGGGCTCCGGCTGGCGTCCGAGGGGATGCTGGTGGCGATGGTCATCGCCGGGCTGTGGCGCAAGCAGTGGACATGGGTCGTGGCCGGCAGCGGCGTGGGCCTGGTCGGGCTGGTGGTCTGGGCGCAATTCCTCTTGTCCGGGGGCCACACGACGAGCGACCTCTTCGGGTCGGGCGACGGCGCGGCCAACGTCATCGCCTTCGTCGCGTCGGCGGTCGTGCTCGGGACCGGGCTCGTCGGCATCAGGCGCGAGCGGGAGGCGCTGATCACCTGATCGTCGGCCGGTACGCTCGCCGGGGCGACGCCGACGAAGGGAGAGGCCATGGCCGACCGGCAGGCGAATGCGGTCTGGGAGGGTGACCTGTTCGAGGGGAGCGGGACGGTCTCGACCGGCACGACCGGGCTGTTCCGCGACGCAGCGGTCACGTGGGCGGCGCGCACCGAGGATGCGGGGGGCAAGACCAGTCCGGAGGAGCTGCTCGCCGCCGCCCACGCGGCGTGCTTCTCGATGGCGTTCGCCAACGAGCTGAGCGGCTTGGGCCACCCACCGGCCCGGCTCGAGACGAGCGCCACCGTCACGTTCGAGCCGCCGACGATCACGCGGGTCGTCCTCGACGTGCGCGCCGACGTGCCCGGCATCGACGACGACACGTTCCGCCAGGGCGTGAGCGCGGCGGAGGGGTCCTGCCCGGTGTCCAACGCCCTGCAGGGCAACGTCGAGATCGAGGTGAACGCCACCCGCGCCTGATGTCCGACTTCGACCAGCTTCGCCAGACGTGGACCGAGCTGGGTGACCTCGACCCGCTGTGGGCCATCCTCAGCGACCCGGCCAAGGAGGGCGGCCGCTGGGACGTGGCCGAGTTCTTCCGGTCGGGCGGGGTCGACCTCGACCGGATGCTCGCCGATCTCGGTCGCCTCGGGATCGACGTGACGTTCGGCACGGCCCTCGACTTCGGCTGTGGTGTCGGCCGGGTCACCCAGGCCATGGCCCGGTGCTTCGAGGAGAGCCACGGCGTGGACGTCGCCGAGACGATGATCGAGCAGGCGGACCGGTTCAACCAGGCGCCCGGCACCTGCCGGTACCACCACAACGCCCGGCCCGACCTGAGCCTGTTCGACGACGGCACCTTCGACTTCATCTACTCGATGATCGTGTTGCAGCACATGACGCCCGGGCTGGCCAAGGGGTACGTGCGGGAGTTCTTCCGGGTGGTCAAGCCGGACGGGGTCGTCGTGTTCCAGGTTCCGGCCGAGCGCACCCTGGTGCCGACCCGGCCGGGCCAGACCCGCGCCGAAGGCCCGTTGCCGGTCGACGGGTTCCGGGCCGGCGTCGACGTGGTGTCACCCGGATGGCGGCTCCGCCGGCTCCCGGCCGGCACGGAGCGGCGCATCACCCTGCGGGTGACCAACCGCGGCGACTCGACGTGGCCCGCCGTCGGCACGCCGGACGGCAAGTGGTGGATCGCCGTGGCCAACCAGTGGCATGCCGACGGCCAGGTCGTGCACCAGGACGACGGCCGGGCCCGGATCCCGTTCGACCTGCGGCCCGGCGAGAGCGCCAAGGTGCGCCTTCCCGTGCGCGTCCCCGCCACACCCGGCCCGTACGCCCTCGTGCTCGACGTGGTGCAGGAGGATGTCTGCTGGTTCAACGAGCGGGGCAGCGACGTCACCAAGGTGCCCGTCGCGGTGATCGACAACGGCCGCGCCGCAGGGCCTGGACCCGCCGCCGACCCCAAGCCGGTGTTCGAGATGCACGGCGTGCCGCGGTCCGAGGTCGAGGAGGCGATCGACCAGAGCGGCGGCCGCCTGGCGGCGGTGCGGCCCGACGGATCGGCCGGTGACGCGTGGGTCAGCTGGCTGTACGTCGCCACCGGCGGCACAGGGCCCGAACCTGCGCAAGAATAAGGGGACCGAACGTCCCTCTGGAGGAGGCCCCGCGATGACGGACGTCACGCCGACCGACGAATCCGACAACTGCGGTTGCTGCCTGCCGCCGCCCAACGACGCCGACCACCGGGTGGAGCGGTTGCTCGCCGGCCGCAACGCCGTCGACGAGCGCCTGGCGCGCCTCGAGTTGGCCGGGGCGGCGCGATGAAGATCGGCGTCGTCGGCAAGGGGGGCGTGGGCAAGACGACGCTGTCGTCCATACTGTGCGAGGAGTACCAGGCCCGCGGCAAGCGCGTGCTGGCCATCGACACCGACTCCAACCCCAACCTCGCCATCAGCCTCGGTCTGAGCGAGGAGGCGGCCAACAGCGCGCCGGTCGTGCCCCGCAGCCTGGCGGTCGGCGGCATGGTCGACTGGACGCCTCAGCGCCTCGTCGAGACCTTCGGGCTCGTGGCGCCCTCGGGCGTCACCCTGCTCCACGCCATGCGCGTCGACCAGGCGGGCGCCGGCTGCACGTGCACGAGCCACGCCGCCGTGCGCAGCATCCTGGGCTCGGCCATCGAGGAGATGGCCGATGTCACCCTCGTCGACATGGAGGCCGGGCTCGAGCACCTCAGCCGCTCCGGCGGCACGCTGGCCTACGCCGACGTGATGCTCATGATCATGGAGCCGACCCGCAAGTCGATCCTCACCGCCGCCCGCACGATCGAGTTGGCCGTGGAGTTGGGGATCCCGCGCATGGCCGGCGTCGGCAACAAGGCCAAGCTCCCCCAGGACGCCGAGTTCTACGAGAAGGTGGCGGCCGAGTTCGGCGTGCCCCTCGCCGGCATCGTCCCGTGGGACGGCGACGTCCCGGCGGCCGACCGCCGGGGCGGACCGCTCACGGCCACGCAAGCAGCCAGCGTGCGCAAGGCCGTGTCGGACATCGTCGACTGGATCGAGTCTCCCGAAGCCCAGAAGGCCGGGCTCATGCAGACCCGCGAGCGCATCGAACGCAAGCTCATCCAGCTGACGGAGACGAACTGACCGGCTGAGGCGTCGCCCTCAGGAGGCGAGCAGGCTCGCCAGGGCCCAGATCGACGCGAGCAGGCCCACGATCAGCATGACCAGGCTGCGGCCCACCGGGGCGCGGGGCAGCTCGCCCTCGCGTGCTTTCGCCGGCGGACGCACGAGCGCCAGCGCGTTCCCCACCGCCAACGCACCGCCGACGGCGAGCACCAACCAGGCGAGGAGATCCTCACCGAGGAAGAGCCGCGAATCAGCGATCAGCGGAGGCACGGGAGCCCCCGATCCTGTGAAAATTCGCGCTCAAGGTGGTGACGAGCCGTACCGAAGAATGTTTTCACAGCAAGGAGTGGTGGGGACCGGGAAGAGCCCCCTACCCTAGGCAGTCGGGACGCAATCCGCCGGGCGTCTTGGCTCCCTTCCTACCCGGTCCCCATTGCTCCATGCCGGAGCGGCTCCTACGAGGTCGCGGCCGCCTTCTTCTTCGTCGCCGTCTTCTTGGCCTTCTTCGCCGCCGCCGCCTTCTTGCGCTCGCCTTCGGCGGTCGCCCACTCCTTGGTGGTCTGGTCCTCGAGGGCCGCCGATGCCACAACCTTCTGAACCGACTTGATGCCGTTCATGCACGCGGCCTTGCTGTTGTAGGCCTCGCTGGTGGCGATCACCTGACCGTTGGTCGAAACCAGGTTGAAGCGGAACTTGCCCGTTGTGCCCTTCTTGACCACAAACTTGCCCGGCATTCACCCCTCCTGTGGGAACCCGGCGGAAGCGGCTGTCCGCCCAGGGCAAGGCGCAGCATAGCGAGCCACCTCTTTCGGATCGGCGATCCACCGGCTACCCTCTGCGGTCCAACGTCCTGCCGGTCTGCACGACGGCAGGCAAGGACGGAACGATTCCACTTCCCCGGTCGTCCAACATGAACGTGAGTGGCGGAATGAGACCTCGACTGGTCAAGGTCCTCGCTATCGGCGGGGGCCTTGTGGTGTTGCTCGGAGGCGGGGCCTTCGCCCTGTTGCGCGATGGCTCCGAGCCGGACAACGCCAAACAGGTGGCGGCCGCCGCGCCGAGCACGTCGGTGACGACGCGCCCGGCGACGACGACGACCGAAGCACCGACGACGACGACGACCGAGCCACCGGAGACCACGACCGTGGCGCCGCGGCAGGCCGACGGCTCCGTGCAGGCCGCCCAAGAGCGCCTGGCCGACCTCGGCTACGACGTGGGCCCCGTCGACGGCCTGGGCGGGTGGCAGACGTACTACGCGCTGATGGCCTTCCAGAAGGTGGAGGGCCTGAGCCGCACGGGCGAGCTCAACCGCGAGACCGCCAACGCGCTGGACGGGGCGTCGCGGCCGGTCCCGATGGTCCCCGGCGGCGCCGCCAGCCGCGTGGAGATCGACCTCGACCGGCAGGTGCTGTTCCTCTGGAGGGGCGGCGCCCTCGCGCGCATCCTGCCCGTGTCGACGGGCAACGGGGAGTACTACTGCGTCGACGGCGACTGCGACACGGCCATCACGCCGACGGGGTCGTTCCGTATCGGCCGCAAGTACCAGGGCCTGGAAGTGAGCCGCCTGGGCGAGCTGTGGAGCCCGAGCTACTTCTACGGTGGCATCGCCATCCACGGGTCGCCGTCCATCCCGACCTACCCGGCCTCGCACGGGTGCGTGCGCGTGCCGATGTACGCCGCCGCGAGCCTCCACGACCAGATGCCCTCGGGCATGGCCGTCTACGTCGTCGGCGACGGCCCGGCCGCGTCGGCCATCCCGCCGCCGCCCGACGAGCCCGTCCGCCCGCCCGATCCGCCGCCTCCCCCGCCACCCGCGGACACGACGACCACGACGACGACCGAGGCGCCGACCACGACCACCACCACGACGACCCGGCCGCCGGGCGGGCCGTCGCTCACCGCCCCCACGTCGACGACGACCCCCTGACGTCGCCCCGGGGCTGCGGCTACGTCACCTGGAAGACCATCGGGAAGCCGACGGCGGTGCCGGTCGTGCCCCGGAAGCAGATCTGCCATGTGCCGGCGGGACGGTCGATCACCCCGACGGTGGCACCGACGAAGCCGGACGCGCTCGATACCCGCACGGCGGCGTTGATGGGCACGACGTTGTGCCGGCAGGCGTGCTGCTCGTTCCCCGACTGGGGCGCGGACACCAGCCGGAACGACGTGCCGCGCGCCAGTCCCGTCGCGTAGGCACGGACCGGACTGCCGCGGGGGCCCGACGGTTGCTGCCCACCGTCGGTGCTCCACGTGAAGCCGTTGATCGTCGATGCGTTGGCGCCGCCCCACACCTTCGTGAACGGCTCCACCGGGTCGCCGGGACCGACCCCCAGGCACTCCCCCGTGCGGTTGGCGGCCGAGTCGCTGGCCTCGAGGATCTTCTCCCAGATCAGGAACCCGTCCATTCCGGCGGCGAACTGCGCGGCCATCTTGGCGTCGAAATACCGGGCGCGGCGGGCCAGGCTCTCGCCCGTGATGGCGCACGGCGTCGCCTCCTGACCGACGTCGGCCCGGATGCCGGCCTCGCCCACGAAGATCGGCTTGCCCAGCCCCTGGCACTGGCTGAGGCGGAGGGCGAAGCCGTTCCACTGGTCGCCGGGCACGGCCGCCGCCGCATGGTTGTAGTCGTGCACCTCGCACACGTCGACGGCGCCGGCGTGGACGTGGCGGTACTGGTCCTCCTGCGCCCCGCACTGGCCGCTGCCGATCGTGCCCAGGCTCACGAGGTGGTTGGCGTCGACGGCCTTGAGCCGGGCTGTCATGTCGTCGGCGAACGCCCGCAGGACGGCGGCTGCGTCGCCCGGGCACTGGTAGGTCGGGTTGGTCCCGGGCGAGCACGTCCGTGACGTGTCCGAGCAGTACGACGGCTGCGCCTCGTTGGCCAGCTGCCAGAAGGCGACCGTCGCGTTCGTCGCGTACCGCGTCGCCACCATCACCGCCCAGTCCCGGAACGACCGGGCGTACCCGAAGCCGGGCGACTGGTAGGCCGAGGCGTAGAAGCCGTGGTTCTTCTCGAACACGTCGTGCTCGCAGTCATTCCACTGGTTCACCAGCGCCGGGATGACCTTCATGCCGCGCGCCGCCGCGGCGGTGAGGAGACGGTCGAACGGCGCCCACGGGTTGGCGGCCGGCCCCTGCTCCCAGTACCGCTGGAAGAACCACGTGCGCACGGCGTTGGCGCCCGCCGAGCGCATCTGGTCGAGGCGGGTGGCGAGCGCGGCGTCGTCGATGGCGTAGTCGCACGCGAAGCCGCCCGGGAGCGACGTGAGCCGGTAGTTGTTGAAGCCGACCGGTCGCCAGAGCTGGCCCCGCAGGTACAGGTCGCCGCCCGCCGCCGACACGTAGTCGGAGGGGGCGGCGTGGGCCGGCGGCACCGCCGTCGGGGCGAGCGCCGTCAGGGCGAGCACCGCCACGGTCACCAGCAGAACCGACGCGCGCCGCCGAGCCTTCACCAGCGGCCATGCTAGGGCTGTGCGGGTCACATGGGCCCAGGTGGCCGCGTGGCGGGCCCGGCGGCATCACCTCGTGGAGCGGGCGCCGGCGGGCGACATGCTCGGCGTCGTGGGCCGTCTGGGCGGGATGCACGCCCAGGTGATGTCGTCGGCCGAGCTGAGCCTGTGGGCGCGGGTCGAGGGCCTGGGGCCGGAGGACGTGCCGGACGCCCTCTGGGAGCGGCGCACGCTGGTCAAGACGTGGGCCATGCGAGGCACGCTGCACCTCCTCCCGTCGGCCGAGTACCCCCTGTGGCAAGCGGCGCTGAGCCGGTACGACCACTACGAGAAGCCGGGCTGGTTCCGCGGCTTCCGCGTGACCAAGGAGGAGATGGACCGGGCCTGGGCGGCGGGTGCCGAGGCCCTCGACGGCGATCCCCTCACCCGGGCCGAACTGGTCGAGGCCATCGTCGCCCAGACCGGGTCACCGGAGGTGGGCGAGAAGATCGCCAGCGGGTTCGGCTCGCTGCTCAAGCCGCTGTCCTACCGCGGCCAGTTGTGCTTCGCGCCCAACGCCGGCCGGAACATCCGCTTCACGCGGCCGAGCCGGTGGCTGGCGGGGGTGACCGGGCCGGCGGTGGCGCCCGACGACGCCGCCCGGGAGGTGACGCGCCGGTTCCTCGCCGCCTACGGTCCGGCGACGAGGGAGGACTACGCCCACTGGTGGGGCGTCATCACGCCGGCGGCGGCCGGCCGGCTCATCGCCGCGCTCGGCGACGAAGCGGTGACCGTCGACGTCGGCGGGCCGGCGTGGCCTGAACGCCGCCGCGGGCCGATGTCGGTGCTGGCGGCGAACGTCGACGACCTGGCAGCGGCGAAGCCGGCGCGGTCCGTCCGGCTGCTTCCGGCGTTCGACCAGTACGTCATCAGCGCCAGCCCGCACGCCGAGCGCCTCCTCCCCGGCGACGAGCTCCGCCCCCGGATCTACCGGCCGCAGGCGTGGCTGTCGCCGGTCGTCGCGGTGGACGGGCGTTTCGCCGGCGTGTGGCGGCACGAGCAGAAGGGCGGCCGTGTGACGGTGGCCGTCGAGCCGTTCGCCTCCCTGCCGGCGTGGGCGCGACGTGGGGTCAGGGACGAGGCCGGGCGGCTCGCCGAGTTCCTCGGCGGCCGGCTCGACCTGTCGATCTCATGAGATCGCGGTGGCGTGCCGGGGCTGATAGAGCATGACCTCGACACCGCCGGGCAGGACCATCGTGAGGTGGATGCCCCAGCCGGCGTCCTGCGGCTCCCCCGGGATCTCGACACCCTCCGCCCGGAGCTCGCCGGCGGTGGCGTCGAGGTCGTCGCACATGAAGGCCAGCTGATGGGCGGGCGCCTCCGCCGGGTGCACGGCGAGCTCGGCGGGCGGGAGCCGGAAGATCAGCCAGTTGCCGCCGGCGTCGACGTGATGCCAGCCCAGCACGTCGCGGAAGACGTCCCGCAACGCCTCGGCCTCCGACGAGTACAGCAGGACATGGGCACCGGTGATCGCCATGGTCCGACCCTAATCATGCCGGCCGAGGGCGAGGCGGGCGGCCGAGGCGGCGGCCAGGCCCACGCCCGCGCCGCCGACGACGTCGAGCGGAAGGTGGGCGCCGACGTAGACCCGGGCGACGGCGGTCGTTGCGGCGACGGCCCACACGCCGATCCGGGCCGGACGCGGCAGGACGGGGGCGACGAGCCCGGCCAGCGTCACGACGACCGCGGCGTGGCCGGACGGGAAGCCGAGGCCACGCTGCGCCGCACCGCGGATGGTGGGGTGCTCGAGATGGTCGGTCGGCCGGCCCCGCCCGACACTGCGCTTGATCACCTTGCAGCCGGCCCACACCGCCGTGCCGGCCAGGGCGGAGGCGACGGCCAACCGGCGGTGGCCCGCCAGCCGTTCGACGCCGGCGGTGACGAACACGGCCGGGAAGCTGCCCGCCTGCATGACGACGGTGATGGGCGCGGCCAGGCCACGGGGCAGGTCGTTGACCGCGTGGAAGACCTCGCGCTCGGCGGGATGCACGACGCGCCGGCGGGCCAGGACCGTCGTAGCGACCGCGACGCCCGTACCGGCCGCCAGCGCGGGGACCACCGCCTTCACCGCTCGGGCTCCTGATCGTCGAGCCGGCGCGGGCCGGCCCGCGTACCCGGATACATGTCGCCGTCGCCCGTTGTCGTGACGGAGACGATGCCCCACCACACGGCGTTCCGCCAGTCTCGAACCCGGCATCAACCGGCGTGCATGTTTGGAAGGCCCGCCGGAAGGGAAGCATGGGGAGACCGTGGATCTCGGTGCGGAGCTGGAGACGTGCCTGGATCTCGAGAGTGAGCCGAGCTTGGTCGCCGCCTCGAGGCTGTTCGTCGCGCAGACGCTGACGGAATGGGAGCTCGAGACCCTCGTCCCTGACGCGCAGTTGATCGCCAGCGAGCTCGTGTCCAACGCCGTCCTTCACGCGCGTACGGCCATCCGCCTGACCCTGCGCTCCGACGGCCTGCGCTGGTTGCGCATCGAGGTCTTCGACCAGAACTCCCGCCTTCCCCTCGCCGCCTCGTGCCCGGACGACGCCACCAGTGGTCGAGGTCTGGCCCTCGTCGAGGGCGTGGGGTCGACGTGGGGCGTTGTGCGCCAGCAGGACGGCAAAACCGTCTGGGCGGAGTTGGGCCTGCAGCCGGACCGGGCGGCGCCCGAGTGCATCGACCTGACCGACGCGCGCACGGTCGCCGATGCCCTCGACCGCATCGAGCGCAGTCGGGCGGCGACGCGCGGTGGCTCGACGGATTCTCCGGAGATCGCGGTTTAGCCGTCTCCGACAGCGGGTACAACCAGCGCCTCTACCGGCTTCAGCGCGGCTGGCCGGGTTCGCCTCAGGGGGGAGCGGATGGGAGACGACGGTTGGGAGGCGGGGCGATGACACTCGTTGCCACCGAGGTGCGGGTCAGCACCAATTGGCAGGATCACGCGGCGTGCAAGGGCGTCAACGTGGCTCTGTTCTTCCCGGTCGGGGATGACGTACGGCTCGTGACCGCCGCCCGCGCCGTCTGCGGGGCGTGCCCGGTCGCCGGACAGTGCCTGGAAGCGGGGCTCAACGAGCCCGAGGGAATCTGGGGCGGGCGTACCGCCGACGAACGCCGGGCGTTGCGCAACCGCCGGGCGACCTGGGCGACGCGGGTTTAGTCCTCGAGATCCCCGGGATGATCGGGGACGTCGACTGCGTGCTCTTTGAGTGCGTCGAGGGGAACGATCTCGAGCGCCCGCTCGTGGGTCGAGGCGAGCACGACCGGTGAGGCCACGCCGTCGTGGTGCGCCTGGAACCAGTTGCGGGCGGTGACGCACCAGCGATCGCCGGGCGTCAGCCCTGGGAACCGGAACTCCGGGATCGGCGTGCTCAGGTCGTTCCCGATGCTGCGCTGATGGGCGAGGAACTCGGCCGTCACCACGGCGCAGATCGTGTGGCTGCCCCGGTCCTCCATGCCTGTGCGGCAACAGCCGTCGCGGTAGAAACCGGTGAGCGGGTCGTACCCGCACGGCTCGAGGTCCCCTCCCAGCACGTTGCGATCGGTCATGCCGGAAGTATCGCCCAGAGCCGGCCCAAAGGCCGAAGCCCGAGCCGGGCCGCGACCGCGTGCGATGCCCGCGGTCGACCTCGATCGCCAGCCGGCCGGGATCGGTCGTCACGAGAGCCGGCCCAGCAGCTCGACCATGTCCAGGTCGTCGTGGACGAGGTGCTGCAACATCACGCGCTGCACGCCGGCCTCTTCGAAGCAGGCCAGTCGGGCGCGCACCTCGTCGAGGGTGCCGGCGACGCGGTCGTCGCGGTGGTGGTCGAGCCAGTCGTCCTCGGCGCCGGCCTCGCCCGTGCTGTCCATGAGGGCGCGGACCCGGCGCCGGAGGCCGTCGCGGTCCGTCGCGACGACACAAC
>JBOGIC010000087.1:0-2552 GCA_050744985.1 Acidimicrobiales bacterium | reverse complement strand
TTGCGCACACCGACCAGCCGCGAGCCGAGGCCGAGGTCGTCGAGCGCGCCCGACCCGAGCGCCACCGGCGCGACGAACGTGACGCTCGTCTGTGCCGCGACCTTGGGCGACGCGCCGAACATCGGGCGGGGCAGGACCGGCTGCGGTGTGGGGATCGAGGCGTTCGCGTCGCCCATCTGCGCCCAGGCGATCATGCCGCCCTTGATCACCAGGTGCGGCCGGACGCCGAAAAAGGCCGGCTCCCACAGCACCAGGTCGGCCAGCTTGCCGGGCTCGATGGAGCCGACCTCGGCTTCGAGGCCGTGGGCGACGGCCGGGCAGATCGTGTACTTGGCCACGTACCGGCGGGCCCGCCGGTTGTCGGCGGCGCCGTCGCCGGCGAGGGCGCCGCGCCGGCGCTTCATCACGTGCGCCGTCTGCCACGTACGGATGACGACCTCACCCACGCGGCCCATCGCTTGCGAGTCCGAGCCGATCATCGAGATGGCGCCCATGTCGTGCAACACGTCCTCGGCGGCGATCGTCGAGGGGCGGATACGGCTTTCGGCAAAGGCCAGGTCTTCGGGGAGGGCGGGATTGAGGTGGTGGCAGACCATGAGCATGTCGAGGTGCTCGTCGATGGTGTTGACCGTGTGCGGGCGGGTCGGGTTGGTCGACGAGGGCAGCACGTTGGGGTGGCTCGCGACCGTGATGATGTCGGGCGCGTGGCCGCCGCCCGCACCCTCGGTGTGGTAGGCGTGGATGCCCCGGCCGGCGATGGCGGCGATCGTGTCCTCCACGAACCCCGCCTCGTTCAGGGTGTCGCTGTGGAGCGCCACCTGCACGCCGGCGGCGTCGGCGACGCTGAGGCAGGCGTCGATGGCGGCTGGCGTCGTACCCCAGTCCTCGTGGAGCTTGAACCCGGCGGCGCCGCCCCGGAGCTGCTCCCACATGGCCTCGGCCGAGGTCGTGTTGCCCTTGCCCAGGAGGACGATGTTGACGGGCCACCCGTCCATGGCTTCGAGCATGCGGGCGAGGTGCCACGCGCCGGGGGTGACCGTCGTGGCCTTGGTGCCCTCGGCCGGGCCCGTGCCGCCGCCGATCACCGTCGTGATCCCGGCGGCCAGCGCCTCGTCGAGGATCTGCGGGCAGATCAGGTGCACGTGGCAGTCGATGGCGCCGGCGGTGACGATCCGGCCGTTGCCCGAGATGATCTCGGTGGACGGGCCGATCACGAGCGACGGGTCGACCCCGTCCATCGTGTCCGGGTTGCCGGCGCGGCCGAGCCCCACGATTCGCCCATCGCGAATGCCTACGTCGGCCTTGACGATGCCCCAATGGTCGAGCACGACCACGCCGGTGATGACGGTGTCCGGCGCGCCGTCAGCACGCGTAGCCCGGCCCTGGCCCATCGACTCGCGGATGACCTTGCCGCCGCCGAACACGACCTCGTCCCCGCCGGCGCAACGGTCCTCCTCCACCTCGATCAGCAGTTCCGTATCGGCCAGCCGGATGCGGTCGCCGGTGGTCGGGCCGAACAGCAGGGCGTAACGCGAACGGTCCACCTCAGCCATCGAGCGCACCTCGAACCGCGCCCCGGAGCCCAGCCACGTGCCGGGCGCCGCCGATCGGGACCAGCTCGACCTCGCGGTGGATGCCCGGCTCGAACCGCACGGCCGTGCCGGCCGGGACCGCGAGCCGCTGGCCCCACGCCGCCTCGCGGTCGAACGACAGCGCGGGGTTCGCTTCGGCGAAATGGTAGTGGGAACCCACCTGTACGGGCCGGTCGCCGGTGTTGACGACCACCAGCACGGTGACCGGCTTGGCGCGGTTGATGACGACCGCACCCTCCCCCGGGATGACCTCGCCCGGCTTCACGCCTTCACCGGTTCACGGGATGGGGTCGTGCAGCGTCACGAGCTTGGTGCCGTCGGGGAACGTGGCCTCGACCTGGAGCTCGGGGCCGATCAGCGTGGGCACGCCGTCCATCACGTCCTCCCGGCCGAGCACGGTGCGGCCCGCCTCCATGAGGTCGGCCACCGACCGCCCGTCGCGCGCTCCCTCGAGCACGAAGGACGTGAGGATGGCAACTGCCTCGGGGTGGTTCAGCCGCAGGCCGCGTGCCCGCCGCTCGCGCGCCAGGCCGGCGGCGACGTGGATGAGGAGGCGCTCCTGCTCGTGGGCGGTCAGCTTCACGCCGGCAGCACCTACACCGCCAGCAGGCGCAGGACTTCGGCGTTCTCGAGCGCCTTGGCCTCGCCGGAGGAGACGACCTCGCCGGCGTCGAGCACGACATAGTGGTCGGCGAGGCGGAGGGCGAACTCGACGTACTGCTCCACGAGGACGATCGACAGGCTCGTCGTCGCCTTCAGCCGGGCGATGGCGTCTTCGATCTCGAGGATGATCGAGGGCTGGATGCCTTCGGTCGGCTCGTCGAGGAGAAGCAGGCGAGGGCGCGCCACCAGCGCCCGGGCGAAGGCGAGCTGCTGGGCCTGGCCGCCGGAGAGGAACCCCGACCGGCGCCCGAGGAGGGGCTTGAGGCGGGGGAACACGTCGAGGGCGTCGTCGACGGC
>JBOGIC010000086.1:0-7760 GCA_050744985.1 Acidimicrobiales bacterium | reverse complement strand
GATGGCCGGATCGTGGCGGTGGTTCCACACCCAGTCCTGCGCCAGCACGAGCCGCAGCGTCGCGTCGGTCGCCGGCCAGATGGCCAGCAGGTCGAGCCCGGCCATGACCGCCTCGGCCCATGACACGGCGGCCGCCTGGGGTGTCCCGGGCTCGAAGGAAGTCGGCACGCCCCCAGGGTAGAACCCTTGCGGGACCGACCCGGTGAGGGCGATAGTGACCGTTGCAAGGGGGGTGGTACGGGTGGGGACGCCGTCGTTGGAGCCGTCGTTGGAGCCGTCGTTGGAGCCGTCGTTGGACCGCTGGGCCGGGCCGCTCGCCACCGCCGTCGGGGTCGGTGGGCTGCTCTACGGCGCGCTGTTCGTCTGGATCGTCCAGGGCGCCCCCGACTGGGTGCCGCAGGTGTGGCACGCCCTCCTCGCCGGCGGCGGGTTACTGAGCATCCCGGTAGCCGTCGCGCTGTACCAGCGGCTGCGTGTGACCGACGAGGGGCTGGCGCTCACCGCGCTGTTGCTGAGCTTCGCCGGGGCCGTGGGCGGGATCGCCCACGGCGCGTGGAACCTCGCCGCCCAGATCAACATCGCCCAGGTCGGGCGGGACAACGCCAGCCCCGACCCCGGCGGGATCCTCCGCTATGCCACCGCCGGCCTGGCCCTCATCGTCATCGGGTGGCTCGTCGTCGCCGGCCTGCGTGGCCCGAACGCCGTGATCAGCCCCGAGCTGCCGCTCAAGTTCGGGTGGCTCGCCCTCGGCAGCGGGGCGGTCCTGCTGTACATCTACGTCGGCCGGCTGTACGACTTCGTCACCCCGGCGACGAAGATCTCGCTGTGGGCGCCCGTGCTGTTCGGCCTCGTGCTGTACCCCTGGCTCTACCTCTGGCTGGGGCGGCTGCTGGGCCCGGCGCGGTGGCACGTACCATCGCCCGATGCCTGACGACCCCAACGACGAGGTAGTCGTCGCCCTCAACCGCCTCATCGAGCAGGCCAAGGACGACGCCATCCCGGCCACCGATCGCATCGTCGCCGCCATCCAGGCCCGCAACTACCTCGAGGCCCTCACCCGCCGGCTGGTGAACGAGGCCCGGGACAACGGCAGTTCGTGGGAGGAGCTGGGAGCGATCTTCCACACCAGCGCGGCCAACGCCAAGGCCCGCTACGGCGACTACCGAAGCTACGACGACTGACCGCTCCGGGCGGCCAGTTCGGCGGCGAAGAAGCGCAGCGCCTTGGCCGTCTTGGTCTCCTGGAACCCGTCCACGTCGACGCCCCGCGCGACGAGGAACGCCTTCGTCTCGGCGGCAACGGCGTCCGCCTTCGCCGGGCGGCACTTGGTGGACAGCTCGAGAGCGCGGGAGCCGTCGGGGTACATCCACATCTCCGCCACCATGTCGCGGTCGTACCCGGAGGGGGCGAACGTCAGCTTGAAGACGATCAACGGGCCCATGACGGCGAGGTCCCTGAACGTCAAGCCGCCGGGAGCGTTCGCCTCGAAGAAGCCTCGCTGCTCCCGGGTGAAGACCTTCTTGAGCGGGCGGCGGCCGTTGCGGAAGTCCTTGACGACGCCCGGGTCATGGTCGGCCTTGAGCGACGCCGAGCACACCGACGTTCCCGGCATGGCGTCGACCTCGACGACCAGGGCGGGCGACTTCCTGACCTCCTTCGGCAGTTCGGCGGGGACGACGGGCCGCAGCTTGACCACCGAGTCGTCGCCCTGGCGGGTGCGGCGCGCCCGCGCGATGACGCCCGCGTCGAACAGGTCGAGGCCAGTCGTGTCGAAGAAGAACACCTGGCGGATCTCGGCGTCGAGCGGGTCCATCGACAGGGCGTGGATCGCGGAACGGTGGTCGGTCTCCGGCACCGTGATCTTCAACTCGACACTGTCGACACCCTTCACTCGTCGGGCTCGGAGCGGCCGCCGAGGTGCTTGGCGAGGAAGCGCTCGGCGGCGGCGTAGAAGCTGAGGCGGTTCTCGGGCTTGGCGAACCCGTGGCCCTCGTCGGGGTAGAGCAGGTACTCGTGGTCGATGCCCTTCTCGGTGAGGGCGGCCACGATCTGCTCGGCCTCCGCCTGCTTGACCCGCGGGTCGTTGGCGCCCTGGGCGACGAGGATCGGGATGCGGATGTCGTCGACCCGGGACAGGGGCGAGCGTTCCCACAGGAAGTCGGGCTCGGTCTCGGGGTTGCCGACCCGGGTGTGGAACTGGGCGATGAGCGGGGCCCAGTACGGCGGGATCGAGTTGATGAGGGTGCGCAGGTCGGACGGGCCGACGATGTCGACGGCGCAGCGGAACAGGTCGGGCGTGAAGGCGGCGCCGACGAGCGCGGCGTACCCGCCGTACGAGCCGCCGTAGATAGCGAGTCGCTCGGGGTCGGCGTAGCCCTGGTCGACCACCCAGGCCATGGCGTCGACGAGATCGTCGTGCATTCGGGCGCCCCACTCCCGGTCGCCGGCGTTGACGAACGCCTTGCCGTAGCCGGTCGAGCCGCGGTAGTTCACCTGCACGCACAGGTAGCCGCGGTTGGCGAGCCACTGGGCCTCGCCGTCATAACCCCAGGCGTCGCGAACCCACGGACCGCCGTGGACGTTGAGCACCGTCGGTAGCGCGGCCTTCTCCTGACCCGGCGGAAAGGTGAGGTACCCGTGGATCTCCATGCCGTCGCGGGCGGTGAACGTGAACGGCTCCATGGTGGCCAGCGTGTACTCCGACAACGCCGGCTGGTGTTCGAACAGGAACGTCGACGCCTTCGACTCGCGGTCGTAGGTGTAGTAGCGGATGGGGCCGTTGTCGGCCATGTAGGCCGTGAGCCACGTGCGGTCGGCGTGGTCCTCGTTGAGGATCGTCAGGTCGCCGTGCTCGACCTGCTGCAGCACCTCGAGGTCGCCGGCCACGGACGGGTCGAGCACCTGGTACTCCGAGCGGTCGCGCAGGAAGATCACGTACATCGGCTCGCGGGTGTCGGGGTGGAGTCGCGCGCCGGAGACGTCGTAGTCGGGGTCCTCGGCGATGACCTCGGGCTCGCCGCCGGCGATGTCGACCTTCACGAACCGCCCCGTGTTGGCCCCGACCGAGCTGATGGCGTACATCGACTTGCCGTCGGGCGTGAACGACACGGGGAACGTCGTGAGCGCGTCCTCCTGGCTGACCTCGAGGAGCGTGCGCCACTCGTCGTCGATCGTCTCGCGGACCATGACGGTCAGGCCGCCGTCGGGCTGGGGCGCAACCGCGGCCCGCACGTGCATCTGGGTGTCGACGACGAAGCCGACGAACCCGGGGTTCTCCACGATCTTGTCGAGCTCCCCGGTCGTGAGGTCGAGGTGGTACACGTCGTGCAGCTCGGGGTTGTCCTTGTTGAGGCCCACCAGCACGTCGTTGGGGAAGTGCCGGTCGATCTCCTCGATCCGGGCCTGGACGTCCTCGAACGGCGTGAGGTCGCGGAGCTCGTCGGTCTCGAGGTCGACGGAGTAGAGCCGCCAGTTCTCGTCCCCGCCCTTGTCCTGGATGTAGAGCAAGTGGCGGTTGTCGTGGGCCCAGACGTAGCTGCGGATGCCGCGGTCCCGGTCGTTGGTGATGAGCCGGGCCTGCCCGAGGTCGTCGGCGGGCGCGAGCCACACGTTGAGGACACCCTCGTCGGGTGCGATCCAGGCGAGGCGCGTGCCGTCGGGCGAGATGCGGGGGCTCATGCGCTCCGGATTCCCGAACAGGACCTGGCGCGGGACGAGGGGGACGTCGTCGATCGTCATCGCCGTACAGTCTCACAGTGGACGCCGGTGACCGCACCCGCTGGTCGTCTGAAGCCGGCGGACGTGCCGGGTCGTACGACGACCGCTGGACCGAGCTGGCCGCCCAGGGCGAGAACATCCACGGCGAGGCCGACTTCGTCTGCTCGCTGGTCAGCGGCGGCATCGGCGACGGCATCGGCGGCGGCATCGGCGACGGCATCGGCGACGGCATCGGCGACGGCACCGTGCTCGACGCCGGCTGCGGCACCGGGCGGGTGGCCATCGAACTGGCCCGGCGGGGCTTCGACGTCGTCGGTACCGACCTCGACGCGTCGATGCTCGACCGGGCCCGGGCCAAGGCCCCATCCCTCACGTGGGTGGAGGCCGACCTCGCCTCGCTCGACCTCGGCCGCCGCTTCGACGTCGTCGTCCTGGCCGGCAACGTGATGATCTTCCTGCAGCCCGGCACCGAGGCGGCCGTCGTCGCCCACCTCGCCGCCCACCTCGCGCCTACCGGCCTGCTGGTGGCCGGGTTCCAGCTCGACGCCGGCCGCCTCGACCTCGCCACCTACGACCGTCACGCGGAGGCCGCCGGCCTGGCCCTACGCGAGCGCTGGGCCACCTGGGACCGCGCCCCCTACGAGGGCGGTGGGTACGCCGTATCGGTGCACACCCCAAACCCCGTTTAACCCGCGCGATTGGCCCGTGGAGGTACCACTTTCGCGAGTTAAACCCGTTGGATCTCGTGAATCGGGCCGGAGAAGCCGCCGGGGCGCTCGGTGGTGGTGAGCAGGGCGTTGCCGTCGAGGCGGTAGGCGATCGCCTCGCCCTGCACGCGCTGGCCGAGGGCGATGCGCACGGGCGGTTGCTGCCACACGGCGTCGAACGACGACGCGCCCGGTGGCAGGCGCAGTTCGTACCCGTCGCTGTACGCCGCGATCGCCACGCGGGTTCCGTCCGGCGAGATGTCGGCGCCCGTGGCCTGGGTGCGGTTGCTCTGGCCGATGGGCAGGGTGGCCACCTTCTCCATCGTCGTCGTCGTGCCGGAGCGGAGCGGGGCCCGGGCGACGTAGACGCCGGGGTTCGCCTCCTTGGCCACGATGTAGACGTCGCCGGTCTGGGGGTGCACGGCCAGAGCCTCGGCGTTGTGCGGCCCGTCGGGGTAGCGCAGCCGCAGCGCCTCAGCCGCCTCGGTTGCGGCGGGCGCCGCTCGCGTCGGCCCCGACCCGATTCGGGGCACACCCGGCTCGGGCACGCGATAGACCGTGACCGGGTCCTGGTCGACGAGGTTGTCGCCGATCTCGCCCACATACAGGTAGGTCCGGCCCGCCTCGGGCCCCGGGCCGGCGGCGATGTCCTCCCAGTCGCGGGCCGAGGCGCCCGTCACCTGCCACACGCCACACGCGTCGCCCGACGGCTGCAGGCAGTAGAGGAACGGGTCGTCGCCCGAATCGTTGTGGGTCCAGTACAAGCCGGCATTGTGGCGGGACGCGACCAGGCCGCTGCTCTCCACCACGGCCGGGTCGGCGATGGTGCCGACGACCTGGGGCGCCCCGTACCCGCTGCCGGCGAGCGCCGGCGGCTGGGTCGTCGGCACCATGCCCAGCGGGTCGGCATCGCCCGCGCCGCCCGAGCTACAGGCGGCGAGAACTATGAGGGCGAGTGCCGTGGACCAGGTGCGCAGGGCGTGGGTGCTTCTACTTCTTGGCGAAGCCGTTCTGGGTCAGCCAGGCTCCGGCGACGGCCTCGGGGTCTTCCTTGTTGACGTTGACCTTGTCGTTCATCTCCTGCAGCGCCTGCGTCGTCAGCTTGCCCGACACCTTGTTCATGACGCTGCGGGCGCCGTCGTCGACCTTGCTGGCATTGACGATCGGGACGACGGCGTCGGCCTTCTGGAGCTTCTTGTCGTCCTCGAGGATCACGAAGCCGGTCGCATCGCTGGTGAACAGCAGGCCGACGTCGATGTCCCCGTTGCGGAGGGCGGTCTTGGTCAGGGGCCCGCCCGCGTCCAGCGCCTTGAACGTCTTGAACTTGGCCCCGTAGGTCTGCTCGAGCCCGGGCTGGCAGAAGGGCCGGGTCGGGCACTCCGGCGGTCCGCCCAGCGTCAGTTGCGGGGCCACCGCCGTGAGGTCGGACACCTTCTTCAGCTTGAACTTGTCAGCGGTCGCCGGCGTCACGCCGAAGGCGTTCTGGTCGACGGCCAGGCCGGCGTCGAGCGCCAGCAGGCCCTTCGGTTGCAGGTAGGTGTTCATCTTCTTCACCTCGTCCGCCGCGTCGGCGGAGGCGAGGCCGGCGTTGTTGTCCCAGAACTCGAGGTCGGTGGCGGCGTAGCCGATGTAGGCGGAGATGTCGCCCTTCTCGAGCGCGGGCGCCACCACTTCGCGACTGCCCAGGTTGGGCCGCACCGACGCCGTGTAGCCGTCGTTGCGCAGCGCGCCGGCGTAGATGTTCGCCAGGATCGAGCTCTCCGGGAAGTTGAACCCCCCGATGACGATCGGGCCCCGGGTCTGGCCGCCGCTCGTGCCCGAACTGTCGTCGTCCGAGCCGCAGGCGGTGGCGACCAGGGTCAGGGCCAGCAGGCCGGCGGACAGGATGCGGAAGGTGGACCGGGTCATGACTTCCCTCATTCCGTCGCCATCTCGCCGACGACCAGCGCGTTGAACGGCTCATTCTTGCCCGTTTCCCGTAGTCGTAGGCCACGGGGGACGATCAGGCGCTGCACGGCCGCCAGGATGAGCTCGGTGAGGATGGCCAGCGCGGCGACCAGCACCGCCCCGGCGAAGACCTGGACGAAGTCGCGCTGGCTGATCCCGTCGACGATGTACCGCCCCAACCCACCCCACGCCACGAGCGCGGCGAGCGTGGCGGTGGCCACGACCTGTACCGCCGACGTCCGGATGCCGGCCATGATCAACGGCAGCGACACGGGAACCTCCACGCGCCACAGCGACTGCCAGCCGCTCATGCCCATTCCCCGCGCCGATTCCTTGACGTCGGCGTCGACGTCTCGGAGCCCGACGTAGGCGTTGGTGACGATCGGCGGCACGGCGAGCGCGACCAGCGCCGCGAAGGCGGGCTTCCAGCCGATGCCGACGACCTGGGCCGCGAGCACGAGGATGGCGAAGCTCGGGATGGCCCGGCCCACGTTCGAGAGGTTGATGGCGACGGCGCCGCCGCGACCGGTGTGCCCGAGCCAGATCCCGAGGGGGAGGGCGACGGCGACCGCCACCACCACGGCCCCCAGCGACATCACGACGTGCTCGGACAACCGGTGGACGGCGCCGGCGTCGCCCTGCCAGTGGGAGGCCGTGGTGAACCACTCGACGACGCGCTGCAGGAAGTTCACCGGCGCGTCCACGGCGTGAGGGCCCGCTGTGTCCCGGCCAGGAGCGCGTCGGCCACGACGGCCAGCACGACCGACAGCACCGAGCCCACGACGAGGGGCGTACGGAAGTCGCGGATGAGGCCGTCGAGGATGAGCTGTCCCAGCCCGCCCTGGCCGATGAGCGCGGTGACCGTCACCAGGCCGATGGTCGTCACCGTGGCGATGCGGACCCCGGCGATGATGACCGGTGTCGCCAGCGGCAGCTCGATGCGCCACAGCTGGCGGCGGCGGCTGAAGCCCATGCCCTCCGCCGCCTCACGCACGTCGCGCGGAACGCCGTCGAGTCCGGCGAGGATGTTGCGCACCAGGATCAGGAGCGTGTAGCCGATGAGCCCCAGCTCGGCCGTGGTCCGCGTGAGGCCCGTCCACGGGAGCAGGAGGGCGAAGAGCGCAAGCGAGGGGATGGTGTAGAGGATCCCGCTCAGCGACAGTATCGGCGTTTGCAGCCACCGCCAGCGCCGCACCAGCAAGGCCAGCGGGAACGAGATCAGCAATCCGATCCCGACGGCGATGACCGTCAGCTCCACGTGTTGGCGAACGGCGGCGGCGATGTCGTCGCCATGGCGCGACACCCAGTCCCAGCGCACCCAGGGATCGTCCACCGGTGCAGACTACGTGCCTCCATGCTCCGGCTCGAAGGGGTCACCAAGCAGTATCC
>JBOGIC010000085.1:0-2587 GCA_050744985.1 Acidimicrobiales bacterium | reverse complement strand
GGGCGTCGGAGCTGCAGGGCGCCGAGATCACGATGCCCGACATCCGGGCCGCCTTCGCCTACGTCATCGCCGCCGCCACCGCCCACGGCCCCTCGACGCTGCACGGCGTCCACCACCTCGAGCGGGGTTACGACCAGCCGCTGGAGAAGTTCTCCTCGCTGGGCCTGCAGATCACCGCCGTCGGCTGAGCGTTTCGTTCTTGTAAGAACGAATGAGGTGGCTACGCCTTTATCTCGACGGGGACGCCGATGGGAAGCGTCTCCGCCAGTTTGATGATGTTCTCGTTGGTCATGCGCACGCAGCCGTTGCTGACGTTGCGGCCCACGCTGGACGGGTCGTTCGTGCCGTGGATGCCGACCTGGCCGTCCCCGCCCAGGAAGTCGTTGAGCACCTCCGAGTGGCCGGAGATGCCGTAGGCGTAGGCGCCGTAGAAGGGTTGGTCGGGCGGCGGGATCAGCAGCTCGGTCGTGTAGAAGAGGCCCGTGGGAGTCGGCGTGGAGCTGGCGCCGAGGCCGACGGGGCCCTCGAAGAAGACGTCCTTGCCCTTGTACACGACCATGCGGTGCGCACCCAGCTCGATCATCATGCGGTAATCGTGATGCTCGATCATCACGTCGCTCTTGCGCACCCATCCCGCGCTGCCGTTGGGCCGGGTGGGCAGGAGCACCTTGATCCAGTCGCCCTTCTCCTCCTGGACGAGGAAGACCCGCGGCGTGCCGTAGGCGGGGTTGGGGTTGCGGATCGTCGAGCTGGGCTCGGGCTGGTCGGGCTCGTCGTAGACCGCGACCGCGGGCACCTGGGCCGTCGCCACGTACGCCAGGTTGGGGTCGAGCGTCGGGCGCGGCGCCTCCGTCGTGGCCGTTCCGTCAGGGGCGGCCCCGGGCGTGGTCGGGAGCGGGAGGACGCCCTGCTTGCCGCCACCCGAGCAGGCGGGCAGCACCAGGAGCCCGAACAGCACGAAGCCCGCCAGGAACCGTCGCATGCCGAAATGGTAGCGGCCGGCCCTCAGGCACCCCGTTCGGCGCGGGCGCGCGGCGCGGCGCGAGGGATGGCGAGAACCATCAACATGGCCCCGAACGCGGCGGTGGCGGCCATGGCGGTGCCGATGCCGCTCGCGGCGGCCAGTCCGGCCTCGAGCAAGGCCAGTGGGATGATCGGGAACAGCGTGGTGACGGCCTGCGTCGCGCCCGCCAGGCTCGGTACGGCGGTCAGGGCACGGGCCTTGGCCAGGGGCCAGACGAACGTGTGGGCGACGGCGAGCGGGATGCCGACGGCGATCGTGCCGGCGACGCCGGGTGCCGCCACCCACGCCACGGGCAGCACCACCAGCGCGGCGGCGGCGACCCGCAGGAGGTGGCCGGCGTCGCGCCGGGCCAGCCATCGGTCCAAGGCGACCAGGGCCACAAGGCTGACCGCCTGCTCGGCGGCGGCGTAGGCGGCGACCCACGGCTCACTCAGGCCCACGGACTCGTTGAGCCAGACGTACTTGAGGACGAACGCCGCCTCGAACACGTCGAAGCACAGCAGCACGGTCAGGGCCCGCCGGGCGCTCCGGTCGCGGAGGACATCGCGGATATTGGCGACCACGTTGGCGACGACCGCGGCGTTCCGGCCACGCAGGCCGCGACCGCCTTCGCGGTCGTGGACGCCGGGCGGCCCCGGCATGCGCGTCTTCGCCAGGACCACGGCGTAGGCGAGCGCGCCACCACCGAGCACGCCGAGCGTCACCCGCCACGAGACACCGGCGGCGGTGGTGAGGGCGATCGCGGCCGGGCCGAGGAGGGCGCCGACCGTGTCGGCGAACGTGGCCCGGCTGTAGGCCCGTTCGGGGTCGGCGGGGAACGACTCGACGACGACCACGTCCGCCGTGTTGACCAGCGGTCCGGAGCCGAGGCCGTAGAGCGCGAACGCGGCCAGCAGCACGCCGTAGCCGGTCGCACCGGCGGCGGTCAGCATGGCCGCCGCCATGGCGAGGGCGCCGAACGACATCAGCCGTCGCCGCGACCGCAGGTCGACGAGGGCGGCGGTCGGAGGCTCGATCGCCAGGGCCACCCACTCGAGCACCTGGGCCAGGAAGCCCAGCTGCACCAGGCTGAGCCCGAAGACCCGCCGGAACGTCGGCAGCAACACGTCCACCGCGCCGTAGAGCACCTCGTCGGTGAACCGGGCGGCGAACGCGAGAACCACCGCCCGGTCGGAGACGCCCGGCTGACGGCGGAGGCGGTCGAGGCGGGCCAGACGGACCAGGCGGGCTGTGGGACTTCTTCCCGCGCGTCAGAGGAACGGGTTCATGCTCCTCTAGGCTAGGTGACCCATTGGGCTCAAGTCGCTCCGTTTTCCCGTCGAAGTGCGCGGGCGTGAGAACTCCATCGTCTCGTTCAGGCCACGGAGGCCGGCGCCGTCTCTGTGCCACCGTCGCCCTGCTCGCCGCCACGGCCGCTGCCATCCCCGCCGCCGTGGGTGCGTCACCGCTGCCCACCGCTCCGGCCTGCCCGATGTTCCCCGCGAACAGCTTCTGGCACTCGGACGTGTCGCAGTTGCCGCGCGACGCCAAGTCCGACACGTACGTCGCCAGCGTCGGCACGAC
>JBOGIC010000084.1:0-4657 GCA_050744985.1 Acidimicrobiales bacterium | reverse complement strand
GCCCGATCCCGAGCCGGCGCCCGACCCGGCCCCCCAGGCGCCGGTGTTCGGACCGGCGTTTCCGGCCAGTGGGCCGTTGGCGCCGCCCTTGCCGGGCGCTACGCCCCGCAGCCATCGCCTCCCCGAGGACGACCCAGCACCGCCCTTGGGACCCGACGGGCTCCCGGTCCGCACGGTCACCACCGTCTCGATCCCGCCGATCCCGCCGATCCCGCCGATCGCGCCGGTGACGCCGGTGGTCCCTCGCATTCCCCCGCCGTAGCCCCCCAGGTTTACTTGCGCATCGACGTCACGGCGCTCACGAGGGCGTCGGCTTCGAGGATGTCGGCCATCACGCCGATCTGGTCCTCCCAGACGTCGTCGGGGATCTCGGACCGGAGCGAGTCGTCGAGGATGTGGAACACGTCGAGGCCCAACTGGGCCTCGGCCAATGCACCTGCATACGCCGGGTCTCCTGACACGACCGTCTCGGCGGCGATCTCGGCGGCCTCCGGGTCGGGAGCGCCGAGGAGCACCACGAGGTCGTCAGTGCCGTGCGTATCGGCCAGGCGGGCGATCGCCTCCTGGCTCTGCAGGTCCATGGCCCCGGATGCGGTTCAGACGAAGCACTCCGTGGCGACGAAGACGACGTCTCCCCCCGCTGCCTTGACGCACGCGGCGATGGCGGGCCCGGAGATGCCGTCGCGTTCACCCAGTGCGATCACTTTCTTGCCGGACAGCAAGCGGCTCAGCTCCTTTCGGTGGCGAGTTCGGACATCTGGTCATCTACCCACTTGCGCAGTTGCGATGCGGTGACACCGTCGCCGCCGATGCGGTCGAGCTCCTCGCCGTCGTGGAACAGCAGGAAGTGGGGCAGGCCCATCACCCGCAGCTCGATGCACAACCGCCGGTTCTTGGGCGCTTCGATCTTGATGACCTGGAGCTCGTCGCGCTCGGCCTCCATGCGCTCGATGTCGGGCATCATGGCGATGCACGGGGCACAGTCGGGGCCCCACACGTCGACGAGCGTGACGCCCTCGGCGACGAGGTCGCGGAAGTTCTCCTTCGTTGCTTCGACCATCTACCTCTCCTTGTTTCGCTCGAGCAGCAGGCTCATGCCGTCGGAGAGCTGGCAGAGCCGCCCGAGGAAGAGGCTGCCCTTGGCCAGCATCATCACCCTACCCACATCACCGCTGGTCAGACGCTCGACCGCATGCGGCAGGTAGCACAGCGCGGACGCCAAATGGCCCTGCGTCGGCGAGAAGCCGGGCATGCCCCGGGTGCGCACGAACTCGGCGATGTCGCCCTTCTCGATGTCACCCTTCCGGGCCGCCAGCGCGGCGATCGTCTTGTAATTGCGAGCCGGGACATCGCCCGAGCCCTGCGGCTCGGTGATCTCGGGGTTGTGCAGCTCGGTGGCGAAGTCGTCGATGTCGGTTGTGCGCAGGTCGACCCGCCCGAGGGGCTCGAGGGCGAGTGCCTCCATGATCTGCGTGGCGGCCCCGCCTGCCGCGACCCGGTGCCGGCCCACGGCGTCGAGGCGCATCACGGGCGACTTCCCGTCGTCGCGCTGGATCACGGCGGCCGCCCCACCCAACACGTCTTCGAGGACGGGCAGGTCGTGTTTGAGGTGGCCCTGGAACTTCATGCCCAGCTTGGCCAGCGATCCCCCGGCGACGACGGCCACGCGGTCGAAGACACCGGACGACACGAGGCTGCCGGCGATCACGAGCGCCGGGAGGGGCGCGGCGCAGAAGTTCTTGATGTCGGCCCCGGACGCCTCGGTGAGGCCGGTGAACCCGGCGACCGACTTGCCCATGTTGCCCCCGCCGCGCTGGTAGCGGTCGCCCACCGCCTCCTCGCCGCAGCCGATCACGTAGTCGATCGACGCCGGGTCGACGCCGTGCCGGTCGAGCAGGTGCAGCAGGGCCAGACTGGCGGTGGCCTTGCCCGCCAGGTTCTCGAGCAGGATGTCGGCGGCGAGTGAGGCGTCGTCGAGCTGCCCGCAGCGGATGGCGGCGACCAGCCGGCCGTCGCGGGTGTGCAGGCCCAGCGCCCCTGGTTCCTTGGCCACCTTCTCGGGGTCGCCGCTGGTACGGGCGATGGTGTCGACGGCCAGCACCTTGGCCAGCGGGTGGCCGCTGAGCGCCGACGCCGCCTGCTCGGCCAGGTCCGGCGCCAGCGTCAGCAGGTCGAACTCGTCGGCCGCCGCCAGCAGGCCGAACAGCTCCTCCTCCGGGATGATCTCGCCCGCCGGCCCGGAGCGACTCGCTTCGCCGTGCACGTCCGTCCACGGCCGCTCGGGCAGGTCTCGCGGATGGAGGGCGCCGATGTAGGCCTGGTGGGGCGGGTAGGCCACGGCATCCTCGTAGGACCGCAGCGACGACAGGAACTTCTCCTCGACCGCCTTGTCCTTGCCCAGCTCCCGGCTCGGTTTGGAGCCGTGGCGGGCGATGCCCGGCACGTGGGCGAGCACCTGGGTGGCGGCGGAGACGACGACTTTCTGGTTGGAACGCGTTTCCACGAGTAGCAGTATGTGCCAGGACGCAGGGTCAGCTGTAATTGCCATGAACTTCGTCGTGCGGCCGTGGGAGCGGGAGGCGTTCAAGCGCTGTCGCCGCGAGTGGGATTTCGGCGCGACCGAACGGCAGAACTACGAGCCGGCCGCCCTCCCGCCCGAGCCCGATCTCGGTACGGCCGTGCGCGACGCGCTGGCCATCTACTACTTCCCGGGCATGTGGGATTGGGGGCGGGCGACCGTGCGGCCGTTGGTGCTGCAGGAGCTGGCGCGATCGCTCGACCGGCAGCGGGCGACGGTGGCGGTGACCGAGCCGGAGCGGTGGGACCGCGCCCGGGCCGTCGGCACCGAGCTCCTCCTGCGGTACTTCGAGTGGGCCACCCACGTCGACCGCTTCACGCCCCTCCAAGTCTCGATCGAGGCGGAGGCCGGCCTGCCGCAGCCGGGCGACGCCTCGCGCGCGCTGGCCCTGCCCGACGGCCGGGGCGCCCACTTCCGCGCCCGCATCGATCTGGTGGTCCAGGACGACCACGAGGCGGGGTGGTACGTGCGCCACGACGTGGTCGACGGCGATTGGCCCGGCGTCGAGATGCTGATGGTCGACGACCGGGCCCTGGCGGCGGCCTGGGTCTGGGAGCAGGACTTCCTGGCGCCGCTCGCCGGCACGATGTTCAACGAGCTCCGACCGACGGCGGGCCCGACGCCCGTCGCCGCCCGCGCGCTGGGGCGGGCCGTCGTGCAGGAGGGCAACGCCTGGTTCCGCCGGACGATCGTGCCGCGCGAGCGGTCCGAGCACGACGGGATGGGTGAACGCCTCGCCCACGAGGTGCTCGACATGACCGCCGCCGGGATGCACGCGTACCCCAGCCCATCGGCGCCGGTGTGCGCCGCCTGCCGCTACCGGGCGCCGTGCCGGGCCATGAGCGACGGCTCGGCCGCCGTCGACGTGCTCACCGCCTCGTACCGCACGCGCCCGCCCGTCGACTTCCAGGAGGGACGGCTCGGCGGCGTGTGGGGCATCCATACCGGGCCGGCCACGGCGCTCCCGCCGGCGGAATAGCGCGTGGTGCGATTCCGCGTCGTCAGCTGGAACGTGGACTCCCGGCCTACCGGCAGCTTCGACGCCAAGCTCGACCTGTTGCACGAGTTGGAGCCCGACATCGCGTTGCTGCGGGAGCTGCGCCGGCCCGTCTACCGCGGCTTCCTCCCGCACGCCCAGGCCTACGAACGCCTGCACGGGCGCCCTCGCCTGTTCGCGTGGGGCGTCCTGTCCACCGACGTGACCGACCCTCCGGCGGCGGACCGCCGCGCCGGCTCCGCCGTGCTGGGTGGCGCCACGACCACTCGCGTGGAGACGATCCCGCTCGGGCCCAAGGCGGTGGCGGTGAGGATCGCCCTCGGCGGGGCGGTGGCGGTGACGGTGGGCTCCGCCCAGTCACGACGGACCGACGACGGATCGAGCCGCGACCCCGATCTCGGCGCGTGGGTCGCAGGGCAGGCCGGCCCCGTCGTCCTGGCCACCGACCCCCGCCCGGCCGGCGGCGTGCACCCCGCCCGGCGTGACCACCTCCTCGTGACGCCGGACATCCACGTGCACAACGTGGAATATCTCGAAAAGGAGGCGCTCGCCACCGGGAGTGACTACGCGCTGATCGTTGCGGAACTGGAGTGGAATGAGGCGACCCTGTAGGTATTCATCACCTACCTGTTTTCCACAGATACTAGGCCAGATCAGACAGTTTGCGGGCATGTGTATGGGGTACCAATTTGCATATACCACTCGTCGCAGCTCGAAAGGAGCACCGTGGGAGATTCGAAACAATCCAGTGGCATTTGGCCGGGTTCCGCCGGTGAGGAGGAGCCCAGCGGGCTGATACCTCCCTACGAAGGACGGTCGACCGGCTTCGACGACGGTGAGATCGGTGAGGAGCTGGAGGACACCGTCGAGCGCCAGCACGCGCAGAGCGCCCGCGGGAATCCCGGCGCCACGAGCAGCCCGGCGGAGGAGTCACCGGTGCAGCCCGGCGAGGTGAGCGGGCGCGCGCCGAAGTCGCCCGGCGGCGTCGGCGAGACGATGACCCGGGGCGGCGAGGACGTCGCTCGCGAGGAGGACGAGCCCGGCCGGTACGACGCGGGCACGAAGGGCCGGTCCCAGCGCCC
>JBOGIC010000083.1:0-4741 GCA_050744985.1 Acidimicrobiales bacterium | reverse complement strand
GTGGCCGAGGGTGTACATGGCGAGCAGCGGCGTCGTCTCCGCCGTGTCGCCGAAGTCGTAGTCGAAGCGTCCCGCCGTGAGGGTCGGGCACGACGACGGTTCGACGGCCACGAGCCGCACCCCCTCGTCCGGGACGAAGGGCAGCGTGATGCCGCCGAGGTTGGAGCCGCCGCCGCAGCATCCGATGACCACGTCGGGCCGGTCCTCACCCGCCGCCGACATCTGGGCCTTGGCTTCGAGCCCGATGACGGTCTGGTGCAGCAGGACGTGGTTGAGCACCGAGCCGAGGGCGTAGTGGGTGTCCGGCCGGGTCGCCGCGTCGCGCACGGCGTCGCTGATCGCCATGCCGAGGGAGCCGGGGTGCTCGGGCTGGTCGACCGGCGAGGGCTCCACCTGTCCGCCCCAGGTCTCGATCATCACGCGGCGGTACGGCTTCTGGTTGTACGAGGCCCGCACCATGTACACCTTGCACTCGAGGCCGAGGAGGGCGCTGGCGAACGACAGGGCGCTCCCCCACTGGCCCGCACCGGTCTCGGTGGCGAGGCGGGTCGTGCCTTCGGCCTGGTTGTAGAACGCCTGCGGGACGGCCGTGTTGGGCTTGTGCGAGCCGGCGGGCGAGACCGACTCGTCCTTGAAGTAGATGCGAGCGGGCGTGCCGAGCGCCTGCTCGAGTCTCGTGGCCCGCACGAGGGGCGTCGGCCGCCACAAGCGCAGGATGTCGAGCACTTCGCCGGGGATGTCGATCCACGGCTCGGTGCTGACCTCCTGGCCGATCAGCGCCATGGGGAACAGCGGGGCGAGATCGTCCGGACCGACGGGCTGCTTCGTGCCCGGGTGCAGCGGTGGGTCGAGGGGCGCCGGCAGGTGGGGCGCGACGTTGAACCAGGCGGTCGGGATGCGATCGGTCGGCAGGTTCCAGCGGATCTCGGTCATGACTCACCTCTCAGGGCGCGCAACGCCGCCGTCGGATCGGATGACGTGACAAGTGACTCGCCGACGAGGATGGCGTCGTAGCCGTCGGGTATGTCGCCGCGCGCGCGGATGCCCGACTCGGCCACGGTGACGACCGTGTCGGGGATGCGCGGTCGCAGGCGGGCGGCGAGGGTGCCGTCGACGTCGAAGGTCGTGAGGTCACGCTGGTTGACGCCGACCAGCGTGGCCCCGGCGCCGAGGGCCCGATCCAACTCGGCCTCGGCGTGGACCTCGACGAGGGCGGCGAGGTCGAGCGTGCCGGCGAGGGCGACGAAGGCCGCGAGGTCGTCGTCGCTGAGGGCCGCCACGATGAGCAGGACGGCGTCGGCGCCCATGAGCCGGGCGTCGGCGATGTCACGGGCGTCGACGGTGAAGTCCTTGCGCAGGGCCGGCAGGTCGGTCGCGGCGCGGGCCGCGGCCAGGTCGGCGGGGGATCCGCCGAACCAGTCGGCGTCGGTGAGGACGGAGAGGGCCGCCGCCCCCCCGGCGGCGTAGCCCTTCGCGACCAGCGCAGGATCGAGATCGGGCGCCAGGTTGCCCTTCGA
Source organism: Acidimicrobiales bacterium (assembly GCA_050744985.1). Taxonomy (GTDB): domain Bacteria; phylum Actinomycetota; class Acidimicrobiia; order Acidimicrobiales; family AC-14; genus JBOGIC01. Next base: position 3,224 of record JBOGIC010000083.1, on the reverse strand, counting down.
CGGCGACCGCCGCTTCACCTCGGCGATCACCGACAGCCCAGGCGCGGCGAGGGCCCCGCGGAAGTCCCGCGTGGGCGGCGCCACCCGCGCCGCGTCGACCAGCACGTCGACATCGCGCTGGTCGGCCTCGGCCGCACGGCGGTGAGCAGCCACGATCTGGTCCAGGACGGAGATGAGTTCCTAACTCCTGTCAACCCTGAAAACGGTCTGTGAACGCCGCAATCCTAAGGCCACCAGATCCGGCGTCGTCGGCTGGGGGGACGGTTCTCGTTCACGGTCCAGGCCACCGTGATGGTCACGACGAGCCCAACGACCGCGCTGACGATCCAGACCCAGCTCAGCGTGACGACCCCGACGATCAGCAGTCCGACGAGCCCAAGGCGGCCAATCAGCGCGACCGCGCGGGCAATGGCGTCGAACGCTCGCGCCAACGCGGGCACGTCACGATCGGCATCGCCCACGGCTCCATGGTGGCGAACTCTTGGGGCGTCAGGCGACGGCGGAGGCAATAGCGTCGGCGGTGGGCGGGCCGGACGCCGGAGCGGCCTTGGTCGCCTTACAGCCCCGACCCGCCCGCTTCTTGAGCTGCTTGGCCTTCGTCCGTTGCGGCGGGCCTGGCGGACGGCGGCGGACACCTTGTAGCGCTCGGCGCAGATCGCCCGACCGTCCGCCTCGGTGATCTCGTTGCCCTCGGTGTCCCGCAGAACGTAGGTCTCGCCCCGACGCCAGCAGGCGGCGATGCGGGTGGCAAGCACGGCGGCCAGCGTGCACACGGCCGAGACGTGGTGGCGGCCCTCGTCAACGACGAGGCGGTGGTAGCGGGCGGCCAGGGTCGGGTCGACCTTGCGGGCCAAGTCGGCAGCGAGGTAGAGCGCCTCCCGCAGCCCCGGGTCGCCGGCCTTGGTCACCCCCTTGTGGCGGTTCTCCAGCCCGGACTGGTCGACCTTGGGGACCAGGCCGGTGAACGAGCGCACGCCGGCCAGGTTGGCGAAGCGGTCGGGACCGCCGAGGCGCCCGAGGATGCCGGCGGACAGGGTGACGCCGATGCCGGGGGTCGACACCACGATGCCCTTGGGGTCGGCCTCGTCGTAGAGGGCCTCGATGCGGTCGTCCATGGCGGCGATCTCGGCGTTGAGGAGGCGCACCAGGCGCACCTCGCCGGCGATGTCGGCGGCCAGCTCCTCGAAGTCGAGGCCGCCGCCCGCCCACAACTCGATGGACTCGTCTGCGGCGAGGAGCAGGTCGTCGGCCTTGGACTCGCGCCACGCCCCCCGGCTGGCCCGGATGAGCAGCGTCGTCAGGCGCTTGCGCCCGAGCTTCTTGAGCGCCCTGGGGTCGGCGTAGCGCTCCACGACGGCCAGGGCGCTCTTGTTGTAGTCGCCCGTGCCGAGCACGTCGGCCCAGGTGGGTCCGAGCAGCTCGACCAGGGCGTCGAGGCGCTGTGCGGTGGCCGTCCGGCGCTTCACCAGGCTCGAGCGCAGCCGCACCGCCCGCAGCAGCGGCTGGGCGGCCCAGGTGGTCGATGGGGCGGAGCCCGTCGGGGTGCAGCAGCGGGAGACGGGCCAGCACCCGGGAATCGAGGCGGTCGGTCTTGGTGTGCTTGTTGTAGTAGTTGCGCAGGTCGGCCGACTGCTCCCGGGGGACCATCACCACCTTTGCGCCGCGCCCCTGCAGCCACGCCGCCAGCGGCACCCAGGCGTTGCGGGTGGGCTCCAGCACCACCGTCACCTCGGCGCCGTCGGGGACCTTCGCCCACAGCCGCTCCAGGTCCGCCGGCGTCGTCCGGAACCGCCAGCCCGACCACAGGAACTCGCCCGCCGCGTCGGCGCAGCTCGCCTGATGGTCCGCCCGGCAGGCCACGTCGATGCCCAGCCTGATCGTCTGCCCCACTCGTCCTCCTTGGTCTTCGTGGCTCCGTTCGCCGGTCCCTCCAGTCCCGGCCCCACACGTTCCGCAGGTGGTGTCCATCCGGACATTCCATAAGCAGGGGTCCGCCACCGCCGCCGGCCCCGAGTTCCTGAACAGGGATGCACGTGTGCCGAGGGGTTCGTCCGATCCGACGATCAGCGTTGAGGAGTCGACCTTGCGGCCGCTCCGGTCATACTCCGAGCCGAAACCGGAAGAACCGACCCGGCGAACCCTACGGAGGCCCGCCACCAGGGTGGTGGACCTACCGAGGGACCCTAAATGTCACACACCCTACGTAGGTTCCGGGCATGGGTCCCGACGAGGTGATCGACAGGCTTGCGGCGCAGCAGCACGGCCTCGTCACCCGCCCCCAACTGCGCGCCGCCGGCCTCACCACCCGCATGATCGACGGCCGCCTCCACGACAAGCTCGTGGTGGTGTACCGCGGGGTCTACCGGGTGCGGGGGCATGCCGAGACATGGGAGCAACGCCTCCTCGCCGCAAGCCTGGCCACCGGGGGCGTGGTGTCCCACCGCGGCGCCGCCTACCTCCACGGCTTTCCCGGCATCGAGCCCCGCCCCGAGGTCACCATCGGCCACGGTCGGAGCACGGTCGTGTCCGGCGTCGTGGTCCACCGAACCCGACAGCTCGGCCGAGGCGACATCGAGGTGATCAACGGCATCCCCCGCACCAGGGCGGCACGCACGATCATCGACCTGGTGGCAGTGGTGCCAGAGGAACTGGCAGTCTCCGCGCTCGATGATGCCTTGAGCCGGCGATTGGTGACGGTGAACCACATTCGCCGCCGTCTGGAGGCTGCGGGCCGTCGAGGCCGAGGCGGGGCGGCGGTGATCCGGGCCCTCCTCGACGGCCCGGCCCGGCCGCAGTCACGATTCGAGCGGCGCCTCTTCAGCCTTCTACAGGAAGCCGGCGTGCCCGTTCCGATCCCCCAATACAAGGTTGAGCTCGGCAACGGCCGGCGGGCATTCCTGGACTTCGCCTGGCCGGATCTCCGTGTTGGGCTCGAGGCCGATAGCTACCGACGCCATTCCAGCCAGCGCGACTGGGAACGCGACCGAGTTCGGAATCGCCGCCTCACTGCGATGGGGTGGCGCATCCTGCCGGTGACCTGGAGCGAACTGGCCGAGCCGGGCGCCCTTCTCAGCGAACTGGGCGTAGTTGACCACCGGCTGGGTGGTTTTCTACGCCCAGTTTCGTGACAATCGCAACATGAGCGGCACGATCGTCGTGGTCGAGGACGATCGGAACATCGCCGACCTGGTGGAGCTGTACCTGCGGCATGCGGGGTTCCGGGT
>JBOGIC010000082.1:0-3634 GCA_050744985.1 Acidimicrobiales bacterium | reverse complement strand
GTCAAGGCCTACAACGGCACCGCCGTAACCGCCGGGTCGATCATCGTCCGCCAGCGCGGCACGCACTTCCACCCCGGCCTCCAGGTCGGCCGCGGTGGCGACGACACGCTGTTCGCCCTGGCCGACGGTCAGGTGCAGTTCGGCCGCCGCCGGGGCCGGCGCGTGGTCGACGTGGTATCGCCCGCCGCGAACTGACTCTTACGCCGCGCTGCAGCGCTGGACGGCGGGGCGGCCCCGGCGTATCTCGAGTTCCCGGCACCGCACGAGCGACGGGCCCTCGCCGCGGACCCGGATCTCGAGCAGTCGCGGACCGATCACCCGGTAGTCGTGGAGGAAGAGCTTGCCGTCGGGCGTGAACGCCCGCAGCTGCAGCGTCACCGGCCGGCCGGCGCGGAAGGCGTCGACGAGGCAGCGCTGATCCGTGTAGTGGGCTGAGCGGTCCTCGGGCCGCAGCTCGTAGGTGCCGCAGGACTTCACCGGTTCGGCGGTCGCCGCCGGACCGTCGGAGCGCAGACCGCCCACCACCGTCAGCACGGCCACGATGGCGAGGGGCGCCAACGCCCAGCGGATCACGAAGCCACCGTATCCTCGTCGCCATGTCGGAGTTCGTCGACGAGGCCCTGATGAACGTGCGCGGCGGCGACGGCGGCGCCGGGTCGGTGTCGTTCCGGCGGGAGGCGCACACCCCCAAAGGCGGGCCCGACGGCGGTGACGGCGGCCGGGGCGGGAACGTGTGGCTCGTCGCCGACCACCAGGTGGCGTCGCTGCTCGCCTTCCAGGACCATCCCCACCGCCGGGCCGAGAGCGGCACCCACGGCATGGGCAAGGCGCGGCACGGGTCGGCCGGCGCCGACCTTCGCGTCGCGGTGCCGGAGGGGACCGTGATCAGCGACCGCGACGGGATCGTGCTGGCCGACCTCGTGCATACCGGTGACGAGTGGCTCGCCGCCGCCGGCGGCCGGGGTGGGCGCGGCAACGCCCGGTTCCTGTCCAACCGCCGGCGCGCGCCGTCCTTCGCCGAGCAGGGCGAGGCCGGCGAGGAACGGTGGGTGCGGCTGGAGCTGAAGTTGATGGCCGACGTGGCGCTGGTCGGGTTCCCGAACGCGGGCAAGAGCACGCTGATCTCGCGGGTCTCGGCGGCCAAGCCCAAGGTGGCCGACTACCCGTTCACGACGCTGCGGCCCCATCTCGGCGTCGTGCGAGAGGACGGTCACGAGTTCGTCGTCGCCGACATCCCCGGCCTGATCGAGGGGGCCAGCGAGGGCCGCGGCCTCGGCCACCAGTTCCTGCGCCACGTCGAGCGGGCGAGCACGCTGGTCATCCTCCTCGACCTCGGTCCGACGGCCGAACGTCCACCGCAGGAGCAGCTGGAGGTCCTCCTCGACGAGCTGGGTCGCTACGAGCCCGACCTCGTGGAACGGCCGCGCCTGGTGGTCGGCACGAAGGCCGACGTCGCCACCGGCGAGGCGCCGATCTCGACGGACCTGTCGATCTCGGCCGTGACCGGTGCGGGCGTGCCCGACCTGGTGCGGCGCATGGCCGTACTCGTCGCCGAGGCGCGCGCCGCCCGGGCCGCGACCCGAGCCGGCCACCAGCACTACGTCGTGCACCGGCCCGTGGCCGAGGGCGTCCGCGTGGAGCGCGAGGCGTCGGGCGAGCTGGTCGTCCACGGGCGGGAGGCCGAGCGGGCGGTGGCGCTCAACGACCTCACCGACGTCCAGGCCCTCGCCCACGTACAGGACCGCTTGCGCCGGCTCGGCGTCGACCGCGCGCTCGTGCGGGCCGGGGCGCGGGAGGGCGACGTGGTGCGCGTGGGCGCGTTCTCCTTCGAGTACCGCGAAGACTGCTGATGCTCCGATGAAGGTCGTCGTGAAGGTGGGCACGTCGTCGATCACCGACGCCCACGGCGAGATCGCCCTGGCGGCGATCGACAAGCTGTGCGCCGAGGTGGCGAGCCTCCGCGGCCAGGGCCATCGCGTCATCGTCGTGACCTCCGGGGCTATCGCCGCCGGCCTCCCGGCGCTCGGGTTGTCGGGTGCGCGCCCGACCGACGTGGAGCGGTTGCAGGCCATCTCGGCCGTCGGCCAGAGCCGGCTCATGCGGGTCTACGACGACACGCTCAGCCGCCACGGGCTCGTCGGCGGCCAGGTGCTGCTGGCGCCGCTCGACTTCTTCCACCGCGAGCAGTACAAGCACGCGCAGGGCACGCTGCGGCGGCTCCTCGACTACGGCGTCGTGCCCGTGGTCAACGAGAACGATGCGGTGGCCGACGACGAGATCCGCTTCGGCGACAACGACCGTCTCGCCGCGCTGGTGGCCAACCTGATCGCCGCCGACGTGCTGGTGATGCTCACCGACGCCCCCGGCGTGCTGTCGGGCGATCCCCGCTTCGACGAGGAGGCGTCACTCATCGAGGAGGTCGAGCACTTCGACCACGACCTCCTGCGGGTCGCCGGTGGGTCGGGCAGCGCGCGGGGCAGCGGCGGCATGGCGACGAAGCTGGCGGCGGCCAAGATGGCGTCGTGGTCGGGCGTGCGGGTGGTGATCGCCGCCGCCGACCGTCCGGCCGTGCTCGACGAGGCGGTGGCGGGCGCGGCGGGCGTCGGCACGGTCGTCCACCCCCGCAGCCGCCGCCTGCCGGCGCGCAAGCTGTGGATCGCGTTCGCCGTCGAGCCGTCGGGGCGCATCGTCGTCGACGAGGGCGCCCGCCACGCCCTCGTCGAGCGGCAGCGCTCGCTCCTCGCCGCCGGCATCGTGGACGTGGTGTCGGACTTCGACGCGGGCGACGCCGTGGAGATCACCGACCAGGCCGGCCGCGAGTTCGCCAAGGGACTCGTGCGGGTCGGGTCGGACACGCTGCGCCAGACCCTCGGCCGCCGCACCGCCGACCTCCCCGAGGGGATGCCCCACGAGGTCGTCCACCGCGACGACATGGTCACACTGGTGTGACCGGCTCGTCCTCGGGAGGACTCTCGGCGGGCCGCGGCTCGGCCTCCGGCTCCTCGGCGTCTTTGCGCGTGGGGCCCTCGAGGGTTGCCCGCAGGCGGCGCAGGTCGTGGCGGACGTGCCGGCGGAGGAGGAAGCCGAGCACCGGGGCGAGGAGCGACAGGCGGCGGTCGGGCCGGGCCGTCACCTTCACGCGCAGCCATGTCCGGCCCTCTTCGTCGTGCAGGTTGTACGCCTCGTCGCAGGAGAGGCGGGGCCAGGAGAGCCGGCCGCTGAACGACCGGTCGGGCTCCTGTCCCGTCACCTCGTACGTCGCTTCGCCGCGGCGGCCGATCGCGGTGCCGGCCATGCGGTAGGTGTGGTCGGATGTCCGCCGGACGCGGTGGAGCCCGCGGCTCCAGGCCGGCCGGTGCTCCTGGTCGGCGAGGAAGGCGAATACGTCCGGCGGCGGACGGTCGATCTCGACCTCGTCGTCGATGCGGATATGCCTCACGCCGGCGGGGGCGAACCCCCTTCAGCTCCGGCCGACCCGGCAGCGGCGCCGGGCTCGACGGCGGGCGTGCCGGTGGCGGGCGCGATGCCCAGCTGCTCGCGAATCGTGTCGAGCCGGGCCTGAGCCTCGACGGACATCTGGGCCTGCTCGACCTCCAGCATGCGGTTCTCGACCGACTGCCCGGCCAGCTCGGCA
>JBOGIC010000081.1:0-1959 GCA_050744985.1 Acidimicrobiales bacterium | reverse complement strand
GGTGATCTACGGCTACGCCGGCGCCGATCCCGGCTTCCTTATCGACTTCGCCCGCTTCTTCCCGGGGGCCGCCAGCTACGACCTCACCGTCAACTACCGCTGCCCCACCCGGGTGGTGAAGGCGGCCGAGACGTTGCTCACGCACAACCGGCGCCGACTCGCCAAGACCATCGCCGCGTCGCCCGGCCGGGACGAGGCGCCCACCGATCTCGTCGTCGACACCGTGGAGGACGACGACCTGGCACCGGCCGTGGTGCGGCGGGCACAGGAGTGGATGGATGCCGGCCTGCATGGCCCGAACGCCGTGGACGGACTCGACGCCACCGACATCGCGGTGCTCGCCCGGGTCAACTCGGTGCTGCTCCCTGTGCAGATCGCGCTGGTCGACGCGGGCGTCCCGTGCACCCGGGCGGTGGGTCCCGACCTGCTGTCGCGCACCGGCATGACGGCCGCGCTGGCCTACCTGCGCATGGGCCTCGATCCGCAGAGCATCAGCCGCGCCGACGTCCTCGCCACGATCCGGCGCCCGTCCCGGCGGATCGCCCGCAACGTCGTCGACATGATCGTGAAGCGACCGAACACGTCGGTCACCGACCTCCGTCGCCTGTCCGAATGGCTGACGGGCGACGACGCCGACCGGGTGGCCGCGTACGCCGACGACATCGAGGCCGTGGCGAAGGTGGTCGCGTCGGGCACGACGGCGCAGGCGCTCACCGTCATCAGCCGGGACGTGGGGCTGGGCGGCGCCATGGCGACGCTGGATGCCTCGAAGGGCGGCGAGCGCTCGACCCATGGCGACGACCTGTGGGCCCTCGAGCAAGTCGCGGCGCTCCACGCCTCGCCGGCGACGTTCGAAGGGTGGCTGCGCGAGGCTCTCTCGTCCTCGTCCCGCGGCGGCGTGCAGCTCTCGACCGTGCACCGCGTCAAGGGCCGGGAGTGGCCCAGGGTGATCGTGTTCGGGGCCTCGGTCGGCCTCTTTCCGCACCGGCTGTCCGAAGACCGCGAGGAGGAACGGCGGGTCTTCCACGTCGCCATCACGCGGGCGCGCGACCGCGTCGTCGTGCTGGCCGACGCGTCCAAGCCGTCGCCGTTCATCGCCCAACTCAGCCAACCGCGCCGGGCCGGCGACTCCGAGGAGGCGCCCGCCGAGGTGGCGGCGCACCCGCGTCCTCGCGCGATCGCCGCCGCGGGCGCCGCCCCCAAAGGGTTCGAAGCGCTCCGAGAGTGGCGCTCCGACCGCGCCCGGCAGGACAAGGTGCCGGCGTACATCGTCCTGAGCGACGCCCAGCTGCGCGGCATCGCCGAACGCGCGCCGGCGAGCCTGGTCGAGCTTTCGCGTTGTCCGGGGATCGGTCCGGTGAAGCTCGACCGCTATGGCGACGAGATCCTCTCGGTGCTTGCCGCCCTCTGAGGGCCCGCGTTTGCCAGGAGGCGGGTGGGGTAGTTCAAATAGTGGCGCCGTTGACGCTCCCGTACCGCGCGCCCACACACTCTCGCTCCCGGAGGCCGCACCATGCCCGGAGATGATCAGGCCAGCGCACTCCTCGACGGCTGGATCGACGCCCAGCGCCAGATGTGGCAGGCCTGGGCCGACTCCGCCCGTTCGGCGACGACCCGCGAGCCAGGGGAGCCGGTGGACGGCTCGGGCCCCGAGATCTGGCGTGACCTCATCGAGACGGCCTTCAAGGCCTGGGCCCACGAGGTGCTGCCGCTCGCGCAGGCGGCCAGCCGCTCGATCGCCGAGAGCAGCGAGCGGACGGTCGAGACGCTCCAACTGTCCTGGCGCGCCTGGCGGGCGCTGATCACCGGCGGCGCCACGTCCGACTGGGACAGTATCGCCGGCCAGTGGGTCGGTCTCCTGAGCCAGGCCTTGATGGGCGGGCCGTCGGGCCAACTGCTCGACCTGTGGCGCCTGTCCTTCGACGAGCTGGCCCGATTCCAGCGGTCCTGGTTGGAGGA
>JBOGIC010000080.1:0-3613 GCA_050744985.1 Acidimicrobiales bacterium | reverse complement strand
CCCTCGTCGCTGTCTTCGTGACCATCCGCTACGGCAACGAGCGCTTCGAGTCCTTCACTGCCGGCGAGGTGGCGGCCGTGCAGTACGTCTACGACCACGCCGGCCCGGGCGACCGCATCGTCGCCGTGAACCCGTCCCTCCCCTGGCGGCACCACGACATCGACCGCTACACGTTCATCGGCAAGATCGACGACGAGTGGATCCACGACGGCACGGCGATCGTCGGCTACCTCCAACCCCGGGACACCGACGCGCCGCGTGGCCGTACGGGATACCTCGTGCTGACCAAGGGCCAGGGTGCCTACGGCGAGGTCGTGCAGGGCCGTGACGCCGGCTGGCTCGACGAAGTGGAACGGCTGGCGCTGGCGACAGGCGACGCCCAGGTCGTCTACCGCAACGACGATGCCACCGTGCTGCGCTGGACCGGCGGGGTGAGCCGGCCGTGACGGCCGCGCACCTGCGCATCTGGCGCGTCGCCGGCTGGGCCGTGTTCGCCCTCGGCGCGCTCCTGCTGCTCCTGCTGGCCGTCGATCTCCGGGCGCCGGCGCGGCCCTGGCTGGCCCTGGCCCTGTTCGCCGTCGGGCCGGGGGCCGCGGTCACGCCGCACCTTGGTCTGCACCCGCCGGCGCTGGCCGCGTCGGTCGCCATGGGCATCAGCCTGGTGACGACCGTGCTGATCGCCCAGGGGATGGTCTGGTTCGGCGTGTTCTCCCCCGTGGCGGCCGTCGCCCTCGTCCTGGCCCTGATGGCGGCCGGGCTGGTGGCCCCTATCCGTTCTCCCCAGGAGGTGACCGTATGAGCTCGACGTTCGACCGGTCGCTGCTCGACTACGTCACCGGATCGTCGGTGGCGGCGGTGACGGGCACGGTCGGTCTCCTCGCCACCGCGTTGGTGATCCTGCTGCTGGCGGAACGCCAGCTGCTCGGCGCCGCCGCCACCGGTGCCATGCGGCGGCGCGTCCGGGCCATCGAGGCCGTGGTCGCGCCCCTGCTCGTGCTGTTCGTCGCCGTGGTGGTCGTGCGCTTCGACGGCCTGAGCTGGTGATCGCCATGGTGCTGCTCGCGACCTTCGTGGCCGCCGAACTGGCCGCCGCCTTCGTGTCGGTCCCCCTCGGGGCCGCCATCCACGCCGCGGTCATCGTCGTGGCGCTGAACCGCTACGTCCTCACCGGGCGCGACGGCCGGGCCCCGGCGTTGCTGCCGGTGATCGCGCTGCTATCGGCGGCGCGCCTGACGGCCATTGCCTTGCCCGTCGCCACCCACTCCATCGCCATCCGGGCCACGCTGGTCGGCGCTCCCGCCGTGCTGGGCGCGCTGCTGTTGCTGCGCCACCTCCGCCTAACTGATTGGTCCGCGAAAGAGGTACCTCAGAGGGCCAATTCCGCGAAGCAAACGCTGGTCGTCGTCGTGCTGGCCGGTGCTGCTCTGGGCGCGCTGGCGGCGATCGCCGAGCACCTGCACGCGCCGGTGTTCTCCGACCCGGCCGTCGGGTACCCGGTGACGGCGGTCTGCCTGGGCCTGTTCTCCGCCGCCGCCGAGGAGCTCGGGTTCCGCCGGCTGCTCCTGCCCGCGGCGCAGCAGTCGCTCGGCGCGGCGGGCGCGTGGCTCGCGTCGACCACCCTGTTCGCGGCCACGTACCTGGCCAGCCGGTCGGTCGCCGTCGTCGCCGTCGCCGTCGCCGGCGGGCTCGTCTTCACGTGGGCATACATGCGGAGCCGCTCGACGATCGTGCCGGTCGTGGGCCACGCGGTGGCGACGGTCGGCGCCTTCCTCGTCTGGCCGGCGGTCGTGCGATGACGGGCACCGCGCTTCGGGCGGCGCCGACCTACCGGGTCCGCAACCGGCTCGTGTTCCGCTGGTGGGACTGGATCCTGTACACGGCGCTCACGGTTGCGGCGGCGGTCGTGGGCTGGCGCGTGCTCGGGGCGTGGCGCGCCGACGCCATCTGGGTCGACCGGGCCTGGGTCGGCCTCGTGCTGAGCGCGTTCGTCGTCGTCAGCATCGGCATGTACGGGGTGCGATGGCTGACGCTGCCGCTCATGCGCCGGCCCGTCCACCGCGCGCCGTCACCGGGTTGGCGGGTCGGCGTGGTGACGACCTTCGTCCCCGGGGCCGAGCCGATCGAGATGCTCGAGCAGACCGTCCGCGGGTTGGTCGCCATGCGCTACCCGCACGACACGTGGGTGCTCGACGAGGGCGACGCCGACGAGGTGAGACAGCTCTGTGACCGCCTCGGCGCCCGCCACTTCACCCGCAAGGGCCGGCCCGAGTACCAGACCGTCACGGGTGCGTTCGCCTCGAAGACCAAGCACGGGAACTACAACGCCTGGCTCGCCGCCGCCGGCTACGAGGCCTACGACATCATCGTCAACTTCGACCCGGACCACATCCCGGAGCCGCACTTCCTCGAGCGCACGCTCGGCTACTTCGACGATCCCGAGATCGGCTACGTGCAGGCGGCCCAGGTGTACTACAACCGGTCGGCCGGCACGGTCGCCCGCGGCGCCGCCGAGGAGACCTACGCCTACTACTCGTCCATCCAGATGAGCAGCTATGCGCTGGGATACCCGATCGTCACCGGCTGCCACACGGCCCAGCGCGTCGGCGCCCTGCGCGGGGTGGGGGGGTTCGCCCCGCACGAGGCCGACGACCTCCTCATCACCGTCCACTACCGCGCCGCCCGGTGGCGGGGCGTGTACGTGCCCGAGACGCTGGCGCAGGGCCTGGTGCCGGTGGACTGGCCCGGCTACCTCAAGCAGCAGCGTCGGTGGGCCCGGTCGGTGCTAGACGTGAAGTTCCGCCGCTTCCGCGCCGTCGCCGGCCGCCTCGGGCGGGTCGAGCGGGTCGTGAGCTTCGGCCACGGGTTGCACTACCTGCACGGGATCGGCACGGCCGTGGGCCTCGGCGTGCTCGGCTACCTGCTGGCGACCGGCACCCCGGCCGGCGCCTTCCGGCCGGCCGTGCTGTGGCAGGCCCTGGCCCTGGTCGCGGTGCTGCAGGGGTGCGAGCTCTACCGGCAGCGGTTCTTCCTCAACCCGTCGGTCGAAGCGGGCCTGCACCTGCGCTCGGGCATCCTGCGCTTCGCCAAGTGGCCCTACGTGCTGATCGCCGTCTGGGACGTGATCCGCACCGCCGACCATCCGTACCTGATCACCCGGAAGCTGAAGGACACCCGGCGCCGGTTCCTCCTCGCGCCGCCGCACCTGCTCGTCGCCGGCGCCCTCACCGCCGCGTGGGTCCTCGGGGGCCTGCGGGGCGAGAGCCGGAGCGCGTTCATCCAGCTGGCGGCGGCCGGGATCGTGGCCCTGGCCGTCGCCCTGTCCGTGAGCGAGCTGCGGGCCCCACCCGACTCCTTCGACGCCGACCTGGCCCGGCGCCGCGACCGGCCGGGGCCGGGAGAGCGCCAGTCGTCCGTTCCGGCGAGAATTGGCCGCTGAGCCCGGACGGTAGGCGACACCGGCCACCTACGCTGGCCTTACGCGATGTCCGACCAGTTCCGGGGCAGGACGGCGGCCCGAAGGTTCCCCCGCCGGGGCGGCGTCGCTTAGGCTCCGGCCGGACGCCGGTACAGAGGAGCGGGCATGCCTGGGGCGGTGATTCGGTGGGCGGAGGCG
>JBOGIC010000079.1:0-1678 GCA_050744985.1 Acidimicrobiales bacterium | reverse complement strand
GCGCTTGGGCGGCCCCAATTCCGGCGCGGCCGCCGGCGCGCCCGGCCCGGTCGCGTCCCACGTCCGCCCGTTCGGCCCGGTCGTGCCCCAGGCCGGTCCGCACCCGGCCCAGATGGGGCCCAACCCGCCCGGCGACCGGCCGTCGTCCTCGCCCAACGCCCTCGCGGCGATGATGGGCCCGGTCAGCGCGGCGCTGGCCGACCTGCCCGACCGGGCCTACGTGCCCAACAGCGATGCCCACACGATCACCGTCATCGACCCTCACACCCTCGCCATCATCGGCTCGTACAAGACCGGCACCGTGCCCCATCACATCACGCCGTCGTGGGACATGACCAAGCTCTACGTCAACAACACGTCGGCCAACACGCTGACCGTCATCGACCCGCGGGACGGGAAGCCGGGCGAGGTCATCCCCGTGGTCGACCCCTACAACCTGTACTTCACGCCCGACGGCACCAAGGCCATCGTCGTGGCCGAGCGCCTGCAGCGCCTCGACTTCCGCGACCCCCACTCGTGGCAGTTGATCAAGAGCGTGGCCATCCCGGGCTCGGGCGTCGACCACATGGACTTCTCGGCCGACGGCAAGTACCTGATCGCCAGTGACGAGTTCAGCGGCCACGTGGTGAAGGTCGACAACGAGAAGATGGAGGTGGCGGGCCAGATGCACGTCGGCGGCCTGCCCATCGACGTGAAGATGTCGCCGGACGGGTCGGTGTTCTACGTCGCCAACCAGAGCCGCCACGGCGTGTCGGTCATCGACCCGGAGTCGATGACCGAGATCAAGTTCCTGCCCACCGAGCGGGGCGCCCACGGCCTCAACTACAGCCGGGACACCGCCCGCCTGTTCGTCAGCAACCGCCTCGCCGGTTCGATCTCGGTCATCGACGTCGCCAGCCGTGAGGTCGTCGCCACATGGAAGGTGGGCGGGAGCCCCGACATGCTCCAGGTTTCACGGGACGGCAGCCAGATCTGGGTGTCCAACCGGTTCCACGGCAGCGTGTCGGTCATCGATGCGAACGACGGCCACGTCATCAAGACGATCCCGACGGGCGCCGGTGCCCACGGCGTCTGCCTGTTCCCCCAGCCCGGCCGCTACTCGGTCGGCCACAACGGGGTGTACCGGTAACCACCGCCCACCTCCCTGCGTTTGATCTGCAGAAGAGGGGTCTGACAGCCCCAATGGCGCGGAGTAAAGCGCCGGGGGGTCAGCCGGGCCGGCCGGCGCCGACCAGGTCGCCGGCGCGCCAGCCGCGGTAGCGGACGGGGACGCCGGTCTGGGAGGCCTCCACCATCTGCCCCCCGCCCACGTAGATGGCGTTGTGGTGGATGCTCTCGACGCCGTTGCTGCCGAAGAACAGCAGGTCGCCGGGTTGGACGGCGTCGATCGGCACCCGCGTGGTCTCGAAGTACTGGCTGTAGGCGTCGTGGGACAGCGAGACGCCGGCGGCGCGCCACGCGTAGGCCGTGAGGCCCGAGCAGTCGAAGCCGTCCGGTCCCGAGCCGCCGTAGACGTAGGGCTTGCCGACCTGCGCCTCGGCGGTGGCCACCGCCTTGGCGGCGCCGGATGACGGGGCCGGCGCGCTGACCGGCTTCGACGCCGTCGCCAGGGGGGTGGCGGCCGCGGCGGTCGTGGGAGTCGTGCGCGCCGCGGGCGCGTCGTCGAAGGCGGTGGGGG
>JBOGIC010000078.1:0-1598 GCA_050744985.1 Acidimicrobiales bacterium | reverse complement strand
CCGTCGGCGAGGGCGTCGGCGAGGGCGCCGTGGGCCCACCGCGCGAACACCTCGACCGTGACGGCCTCGGCCTCGGGCGGGCGGATGACCTCCAGGTCCTGGTCCCGGACCTGGTCGGCGATCGAGCCGAGCGCGGCGTCGAGCACGTCGAGGTCGCACACCATCCCGCGCTCGTCGAGCGCCTCCCGCTCGACGACCACCTCGATGCGGTAGTCGTGCGAGTGGAGCCGGCCTTCGGGGCCCTCGACGCCGGGCATCACGTGCTGGGCGCGGACTTCGACCCCCGTGCCGACTTCGTACACCGGACTACTCGTAGCACAGGGCGGCGTGGACGAGCCCCTCGTCGCCGCGGTCGAGCGCCGCGTACGCCTCGGTCGCGGCCGCGAACGGGAACACGTGTGAGGCCAAGGCGCTCAGGGGTAGACCCCCCAGGAGATCGACGCAGGTTGAACGCCGGCGTTCGATCGACCACCGGCCGGTAAGGCCCGCGGGGATCGTCGAGACCTGCGTGCTGCGAACAGTCAGGCGGCGACGATGAAACCGACCCCCCAGATGCATCGGCACCGGCTTGGTGCCATACCACGACGCGACGAGTACCGTGCCCTCGTGGGCCAGGAGGTCGAGGGCGGCCGCCAAAGCCCGGGGATTCCCGCTGACCTCGACCACCAAGGGCACGCCCATGGCCGCGGCCGCCACGTCGTCGGGGTGGGTGGACTCGATGCCGGCCGCCGCCGCTGTCTCCCGTCGCCACGAGCGGGGGTCGACACCGAGCACGTGGGCGCCGGCGCGGGCGAGCAGCACCGACGTGAGCACGCCGACGGGGCCGAGCCCGAGCACGACCACGTCCTCACCCAGCACCGGGCCGGCGTCCAGGCTGATCTGCAGGGCCGTCTCCACGAGGGGCAGCAGCGTCGCCTCGCGGGCGTCGACGTCGCCCAACCGCAGAAGGTCGTCGCGGGCGACCACGAAGCGATCCTGGTGCGGGTGGTAGGCGAAGACCAGATGACCGTCCGCCTCGCCCACGCAGGCGTACCCGAAGCGGAACGGGTAGGCGAACGTGCCGGCGAGCGCACCGATGCGCTCGTCGATCTCCATGTCAGGGTCGAGCTCGCCCCTGTACGCCAGCAACTCGGTGCCGGTGCTGATGCCCGAGTACCGCGTCTCGACCACCGTCTCGTCCGGGCCGGCGTCCACCAGCGGCACCGTCTCGGTCTCCACGCGACCCGGGCCGGCGAACACCAAGGCCTTGGCGTGCGTCATCGCATCATCCTTCCTCGTTAGGACCTACGAGTGAACTACCTGCTCGAAAGACGAGACGCCGGTTCGCGTGAGCACCGTTCCACGCGGCGCTGCATATCTCGTCCCCGAAAGGGAAAGGTGCGAACCGGCGTCTCGTCTTTCTCTCGTTGTTCACTCGGAGGCCCTTGATGGCCTCGGTCGAACACCTGGCGGCCGGGTTCCTCGGCACCGCTGCGCGCGGGGTCGCGCTCCCGACGCCCTGGGGCCGGTTCGTGGCCCACGCGTTCGAGCGCCCGTCGGGGCACGTCTACGTTGCCCTCGTGCGCGGCGATGTGGCCGGGCGCGGCGGTGTGCTGACG
>JBOGIC010000077.1:0-4316 GCA_050744985.1 Acidimicrobiales bacterium | reverse complement strand
TGATCTCGACGAACACCGTGGGCCGGTCGCTCAGGTTCTCCGTGAAGATCTGCAGCAGCCACCCGTCGGGCTCCTCGTCGACGAGGATGCCCAGGCGTTCGATGTCGTCCCAGGGCAGGTCGAGGTGGGCGAGCCGGGCCCGCACGTCGGCGTAGTAGGTCGGCGGGGCCACCAGGAACCGCAGCCCCCGCTCCCGCAACGAGGCGACCGCCGTCACGATATCGTCGGTGCGCAGGGCGATGTGCTGCACACCCGGGCCGTTGTAGGTGTCGAGGTACTCCTGGATCTGGCTCTTGCGCAGGCCGTACGCCGGCTCGTTGAGCGGGAGGACGATCTCGCTGCCGTCCCACATGACCGAGGACATCAGCGCCGAGTACTTGGTCGAGATCTGGGAGTCGTCGAAGTGCCGGAGCCGCTCGAAGCCGAAGACGGTGCGGTAGAACTCGACCCAGTGCTCGAGGCGGCCCTTCTCCAGGTTGCCGACGACGTGGTCGATGCGGTCGAGCCCGACGGGACGGCCCACCGGCACCGGCGGCAGGCCCTCGGTCGTGAAGCCGGGGAGGTAGGCGCCGTGGTAGCCCGACCGGTCGACGAACGTGTGGCACGTCTCGCCGTAGGTGGCCACGGTGGCGCGGTGGACGAGCCCGTGCTCGTCCTCGAGGGTGTGCGGCACCGCCAGGCCGACGGCGCCCCGGGCGACCGCCGCGTCGAAGGCGGCCGTGGCGTCGCTGACCGCCAGCGTCACGTCGTGGACACCGTCGCCGTGCCGGCGGACGTGGGCGGCGATGGGCGAATCCGGCCCCAGCGCCCCACTGACGACGAAGCGGATGCGGCCCTGTTCGAGGACATAGGAGGCCCGGTCGCGCACGCCCGTCTCGGGCCCGGCGTAGGCCGTCACGCGGAAGCCGAACGCCGAGCAGAAGAAGCCGGCGAACGTGCGGGCGTTGCCGACCCAGAACTCGAGGCTGTCCCAGCCGCGCAGCAGCGAGCGCGGCGCAGGCACGGCGGTGGTTGGTTTCGGTTCGACGATGGTCATGCCGCCTCCGGGTGGCTGCGGGCCAGGCGCGCGTGGACCTCGTCGTCGTAGGACGAGTAGAAGTCGGTGAGGGCGTCGACGAGGTGGGTCATGGAGCGGGCCGCGTAGAGCACGGGCTGGTAGTGCGTGATGTCGTAGGGCAGCGTCCCCATCTCGGCGATGTCGAGCGGCCGGATGTCGGCGCCGCGGTACGTCGAGGTCTCGCCGTAGGACGACAGGATGCCGGCGCCGTAGGCCTTGAGGTCACCGTCCTCCCACACCACCCCGAACTCCATCGTGAACCAGAAGACGTGCGACAGGAATCGCAGCGCCGGGTCGGTGGTGGTGCGGTGGACGGCGTCGCCTACCTCGCGGTAGATCGCGGCGAACTCGGGGCAGGCCAGCTGGTTGGCGTGGCCCACCACCTCGTGCACGATGTCAGGCTCGGGCGTGTACAGCGGCAGCGACGGATGGCGGAGGTACTGCGTCGAGTAGAAGGCCGAGTCGGCGAACGAGGCGTAGAACGCACGCAGCGGGGCCAGGCCGGCGACGGGCAGGTAGCGGAAGCCGGTGCGGGGCTCGAGGAGCCGGGTTACCTCGGCCAGTTGCGGCACGTGGTCACGCGGGAGCCCCAGGGCCTCGGCCGCCTCGACGTAGGCGCGGCAGGCGTGACGCCGGTGCAGGGGCCGTAGCTCCCGGCCGATCACCCGCCACACGGCGTGCTCGACGGCCGTGTACTCGGGCTCGGGCACGGGGTCGCCCGGCTTCCAGTCGACCGACAGCGCGGCCAGCCGGTTGCGGCGCTCCCGGTAGGCGCGGTCGCTGAAGCCCGGATGGCCGCGGCCGAGCACCACCTCGACCTCACCCTCGGCGTCCCGCCGGACGGGGGCGTAGAGCTGGGCGTTGTCGGCCATGGCCTCTGGTCGTGATTGTCGGCTTGGCGCGTCACTTTGTCCATATCTCGACGGCAAATCGAGACATACTGTCGATGTGGACGCCGTCGACCGTCAACTCGTCGAGGCACTTCGAGCCGACGGGCGCCTCTCGGTGAACGAGCTGGCGACGCGCGTGAGCGTGTCCCGGGCGACCGCCTACCAGCGCCTCGGGCGGCTGCAGCGCGACGGGGTGATCCGCCGCTTCACCGTCGACGTCGACCCGCACCGCATGGGCCTGCCGATCGCCGCCCTGGTGCTCGTCAACGTCGTCCAGCACGCGTGGCGCGGCGTGGGCGACAAGCTGCGCCGGCTGCCGGGCGTCGAGTGGCTGGCCCTGAGCACCGGCACGTTCGACTACGTGCTGCTGGTGCGGGCGCCCGACGTCGACCACCTGCGCGACGTGATCCTCGACGGCCTCCAGGCCATCCCCGAGGTGCAGTCGAGCCAGACGCTGCTGCTGCTCGACGAACCGGCGGTCGCGGACCCGTGACCGGCGAACGGCTCCACGTGCCGTCGGAAGCCGACTGTGAGGCGGCGGAGGTCACCCGGTTCATGCGCCAGCAGGGCTCCTCGTCGTACGCGGAGCTGTGGGCGTGGTCGGTCGACGACCTGGAGGGGTTCTGGGCGGCGGTGTGGGACTTCTTCGGCGTGCGCGCCCACCGGCGCTACGACCGGGTCCTGGCGAGCCGGGAGATGCCCGGCGCCCGCTGGTTCCCGGGCGCCGAGCTGAACTACGCCGAGCACGCGCTGGCCCGCCGCGACCACTCGACGGCGGTGATCTTCCGGTCGGAGCACCGGGGCGCCGAGGACATCTCCTTCGCCGACCTCCACGACCGCGTGGCGGCCTGCGCCGCCGGGCTGCGCCGGCTCGGGGTCGGCCGGGGCGACCGCGTCGCGGCCTACGCGCCCAACATCCCCGAGACGCTGATCGCGTTCCTCGCCACCGCGAGCCTCGGCGCCATCTGGTCGTCGTGCTCCCCCGACTTCGGCGTGCGCGCCGTGGTCGACCGGTTCCGCCAGATCGAGCCCAAGGTGCTGCTGGGAGTAGACGGGTACCGGTTCAAGGGGCGGTCCTTCGACCGGCGCGACCAGGTCGCCGAGATCGCGCGTGCGCTTCCGTCGCTCGAGGCGGTGGTCGTCGTCCCGAACCTGGCCCCGAGCGCGTCCTGGGACGACCTCGTCGCCGGGGCCGGTGCGGGCCTCGCGTTCGAGCCCGTGCCGTTCGACCACCCGCTGTGGGTGCTGTACACGTCGGGCACGACCGGCCTGCCCAAGGCCATCGTCCACGGCCACGGCGGCATCCTGCTCGAACACCTCAAGAAGCTGTCGTTGCAGATGGGCCTCGGCCCCGGCGATCGCTTCTTCTGGTTCAGCTCGACGGGCTGGATGATGTGGAACCTGCTGATCGGCGGCCTGCTGGTCGGTGCGACGGTCGTGCTCTACGACGGCAGCCCCGCCCATCCCGATCTCGGTGCCCTCTGGCGGCTGGCCGCCGAGACGGGCATGACCTACTTCGGCGCCAGCGCGCCCTACCTGCAGGCATGCATGAAGGCCGGACTCCGGCCTCGCGATGAAGCCGACATGTCCCGGCTGAAGGCGGTCGGCTCGACGGGCGCACCGCTGTCGGCGGAGGGGTTCCGGTGGGTCTACGAGAATGTCGACACCGGGCTCATGCTCGGCTCGGTGAGCGGCGGCACCGACGTGTGCAGCGCGTTCGTCGGCTCGTGCCCGATCCTGCCGGTGCACGCCGGCGAGATCCAGTGCCGGTGCCTGGGCGCCAAGGTCGAGGCGTTCAGCGCGGACGGCCGGCCGCTGATCGGCGAGGTCGGCGAGCTGGTGCTCACCGAGCCCATGCCGTCGATGCCGTTGTACCTCTGGGGCGACGAGGACCACCGCCGCTACCGCGACAGCTACTTCGACACGTACCCGGGTGTCTGGCGCCACGGCGACTGGATCAAGATCACCGAGCGGGGCACATGCGTGATCTACGGGCGCTCCGACGCCACCCTCAACCGCGGCGGCGTGCGCATCGGCACCAGCGAGCTGTACCAGGTGGTCGAGGACATCCCCGAGGTGCAGGACAGCCTCGTGGTCGACGTGGACGGCCGGCTCTACCTGTTCGTGGTGGCAAACCTCGACGACTCGCTCGCGGCGACGATCCGCGAACGGCTCCGCACACACCTGTCGCCCCGCCACGTGCCCGACGAGATCATCGCCGTCGACGAGATCCCCCGCACGCTCAACGGCAAGAAGCTCGAGGTGCCGGTGAAGCGGGTGCTGTCGGGCGAGGCGTGGGAACGGGCGGCCAGTCCCGACGCCATGGCCAACCCCGATGCGATGGAGCCGTTCCTGCGGTTGGCGTCGGA
>JBOGIC010000076.1:0-2268 GCA_050744985.1 Acidimicrobiales bacterium | reverse complement strand
CGGGCCAATGGCGCGGAGTAAAGGGGTTGGGTCAGGGCTCGCGGAGCCACCACCAGGCGCCGACCGAGCCGGCGGCGGCGAGGGCGGCGAGCATGACGGCGAGGGCGACGACGGCCGGCGGCAGGTCGGCCGCGGACGCGTCGCTCGGCGGCACGACGCCCTGGGCCTCCACTGCCGAGTTGCTCGTGGCGGCCGACTCGAGGTTCAACCGCCCCTTGCAGCCTTCGCCGCACCCGACGGACGTGTCGACGGTGGCGAGGAGGCGCTCGACCGCGGCCTTGGGCGAGAGGCCCTGGGCCAGGAGGACCGCCAGCGCGCCGCTGACATGCGGGGCGGCCATCGACGTGCCCGCCAGCCAGGCGTAGCGCCCGCCGGGCAGGGGAGCCGGGACGTCCTGGCCGCGACCGTCGCCGTTGCCGCCGGGAGCGACCAGGCCCCACTTGGCGTTGCCGAGCGACGTGGAATAGGAGGTGATGTTGCCGTCCCTGTCGGTGGCGCCGACCACGACCGCGTCGAGGCTGCCGTAGTTCGCGCTGCCGCCGGTGACGCCGCGCTCGTAGTTGCCGGAAGCGAGCACGGGGATGGCGCCGCGGCTCCACGCGTACTCGATGGCCGCTTTCATGGGCGTGCCGACGCGGGATGTCACGACGAGGTCGGGGTCGCCCAGGCTCAGGTTCACGACCCGGGCGCCGTGGTCGACCACCCACTGGATCGCGTTGTTGATGTCCTCGGTGTAGCCGGTCCCGTCCTCGTCCAGCGCCTTGGCCACGACCAGCCGGGCGTCGGGCGCGACCCCGGCGATGCCGGAGCCGTTGCCGGTGGCGGCGGCGGCGATCCCGGAGACGGCGGTGCCGTGGCCGTCGCCGTCAGGGGCACTGCCTTCCCGGCACGTGCCGCGCAGGCACGTCGCCATGGCGTCGATCTTGCCGGCCAGGTCCGGATGGCTCGCGTCGACACCTGAGTCGACGATGCCGATCGTGATGCCGGCGCCGGTCGACTTCTCCCATGCGGCCGTTGCCCCGATCTGGTCGAGGTTCCACTGCTGCCCGCGCTGGGGGTCGTCACCGGCGATAGCCGGCGATGCCGACGCCAAGGCGAGCCAGCCGAGGGCGAGGGTGAGGCCCCCGGCGGCCCGCCGGGTCCTACACACCGAAGTTCGTGCCGCAGACCCCGAGCCCGTAGGCGTCGAGCTTGGCGTCGGACGCGGTGATCAGTGGCCCCAGCTCGAGGTCGACGGCAGTGGCGCGGGACTCGTTGCGGGCGACGAAGGCGTCGCGCAGCTCCTTGAGCTTCTCGATGGCCTTGCTCTGCGCGGCCCACATCTCGCTCACCTGGCTCTCGTCACCCGGTGGCACCGGGAGCGCCTCCAGCTCCGACTGCATCGTGGTGACGACCGCGACGGATTCGTTGAAGGCCCGCGTGTACTCGGCGAGGGACTCGTTGCGGGGCTCGATGGCGTCGCCCTTGCGAGCGGCGGCCCGGCAGATGCTGTCGGCCTTGGCCACGAAGCTCGACTTGATGATCGACTTGGAGCCGCCGGTCACGCTGTTCACACCCGACTGCATCCCGACGGCGCAGGAGGCGAAGCCGAACGTCTTCGCCTGGTTGCTGGCGGTGCCGAACGCCCCGTTCAGCTCGCGGGCGGAGTTGGCCGTCGCGACGTCGTTCTTCGGCGACGCCGAGTCCTCCAGCCCCTGGGCGGCGGTGCCGGTCGCGGCCATCGAGGCGAGGAACGCCTTGGCCTCGGTGCCGGCCGAACCCGACGGCAGTTTGAGCTTGCGCAGCAGGTTCACCTGTTCGTTGGTGGTGTCGGCCAAGGTGCTCGACGCGGTAGTCAGCTCGGGGTAGTTGGTGGGGGAGGCGATGTCGTTCACCGAGCCATTGCCCGGCGAGCAGATGGCGTCGGCCTTCGAGGCGTACTCCGACTTGGACGGGGCCGTCAGGTTGAGGGCGAGCACCGCGCCGGCGCCCACGCCCACGAGGAGCAACCCGGCGACGACCACGGCCACGACGATCCTGCCCGTGCTGCGGCCGTCGCCACCCCCACCACCGCCGCGGCCGCCCGGAGACGGTGCGGGAGTCGGGGCGATGTAGGGCTCCCAGGTCATGGCCGCGTGGCCCGAGGCAGGTGGAGGGGGCGGGGGCGCGGCCGGGGCCCAGGACGACGTCGGGGGCGGCGGAGGCGGAGGTGACGCGGGCGCCGCCGGCGCCGTCTGCCATGCGGGGGTGTACCGCGGCCCACCGGTGGGCGACGGCGCGATCTCGGCC
>JBOGIC010000075.1:0-2521 GCA_050744985.1 Acidimicrobiales bacterium | reverse complement strand
GCGGTGGGCGCCGCCGTCGCGCTCGCCGGCTGCGCCGCCCTGCTCTCGCGCCCGGCCCTGCTGCCCGCGGGCGACGACCCGACGGCGCGCCTGGTCGTGCTGTTCGTCGTGCTCGGCGCCGTGGGCGCGTGGTGGCCCGTGCCCGCGAGCCGCGAGGAGCCCCGGCCGTCCTGGGGTACCGCGGCCGCCGTGGTGGCCCTGGGGTCGTCCGCATTCGTCGTCGGATGGATCGCGATGGGCGGTCCCGACCACACCTACGCCCTCGTCTTCCACTCCTTCGTCCTCAACGCCCTCGCCGCCGTGGCCGAGGAGGCGTTCTTCCGGCGGTTGCTGTACGGCCTGCTGCTCCCCGCCGGCCCCGCGCTCGCGGTCGTGGGCTCGGCCGTGGCGTTCGCGATCGTGCACGTCACCGTGTGGGGGTGGTGGGTGCTGCCCCTCGACGTGGCCGCCGGCCTGCTCCTGTCGTGGCAACGGGCCGCGTCGGGGCGCTGGTCGGTCCCCGCCTTCACCCATGTCCTCGCCAACACCCTGGCTCTCGTGTGAGGTGCCCATGCGCCGACTGACTATCTGCCTGTTGACCCTGCTCGTCGGTGTCACCCTCGCGGCGTGTGGCGGCGGGCGGGGAGCCGACGACGGCGCCGTCACGATCGGGGCCATCTACCCGACGTCGGGCCGCCAGGGCCCGGGCGGCGCCGAGGAGGCCGAGGGCGCCCGGCTGGCCGTCGAGCTGGCCAACCAGCGAGGCGGCGTGCAGGGCCGGCAGGTGCGCCTCGAGGTGCTCGATGTCGACGCGGGCGGCGCGGCGCCGGCGGCGATGGAGGCGCTGCACGCCCGGGGCATCGACATCGTGCTCGGCAGCTACGGCAGCACGATCTCGGCGCCCGCGGCCGTCAGCGCCCACCGCCAGGGCATGCTGCTGTGGGAGACGGGCGCCGTCGGCGAGATCAGCGCCGACGCCGGCGCCGGGGAATCGTTCTTCCGGATGGCGCCGATGGGCGCGAGCCTCGGGCGGGCGGCGGTGGAGTTCGTGGAGGGGCAACTGCAGCCGTTGCTCGGACCGCCCACCGATCTCCGCTACGCCGTGGCCTACGTCGACGACGCCTACGGCCGCTCCGTCGGGCTCGGCGCGGCCGACGAGGTGACCGGCGCCGGGCGCACGCTGGCCGGCGTGTTCCCCTACGACGTCAACCGGATGGACGCGCCGGGTCTGGTGCGGGCCATCGCCGAGACCCGCCCGGACGTGCTGTTCGTGTCGGCCTACCTCGAGGACGGCATCGCCCTGCGGCGTGAGACCGTGGCCCAGCGGCTGCCGTTGAAGGCCAGCATCGGCACCAGCTCGAGCTACTGCATGCCGTCGTTCGCCGCGGCCCTCGGGCCGGCGGCGGTGGGGCTGTTCGCCTCGGACAAGCCGAGCGGCGCCGAGGTGCGCCCGGACGCCCTCTCCACAGAGGCGCGCGACGCGCTGGTGTGGGCCCGGGACCGCTACCGCGAGCACCGGCACGAGGAGATGACGCCGGCGGCCCTGTCGGGGTTCGCCAACACCTGGGCGTTGGTGGGCAACGTCCTGCCGGCGTCACCCGCCCTCACGCCCGCCGCGGTCGCCGCCACCGCCCGCACCCTCAAGTTGCCGACGGGGTCGCTTCCGAACGGCGCCGGCCTCGACCTCGCCGGCCCGGGCACCCTCGACGCGGGCGAGAACCGGGCGGCGGTGAGCGTCATCTGGCAGTGGGTCGACGTGCGCACCCAGGCCGTCGTGTGGCCGCCCGCCTTCGCCACCCGGCCCCTCCAGGCGATCCCCATACAAACGTGAGGGCCCGAGCCCGGTGGGGGGCGGGCGCCGGGCTGGTCGCGGTGTATGCGGCCGTCGCCCTTGCGACCCACGTGGTCACGGGCGGCGTGGGGCGCCCGCTGTTCGACGGGTTCGCGCCACCCATCCCGTACCGCTGGGTGAAGCCGCCGCCCGAGCTGGCCGCCGGCAACATGCCCCCGGAGCCGGCCGAGCGGGTGGTGCCGCTGGGCCCCGACGGGTCCGAACCGTCCAACGCCAGCACGGCCGACGCCCAGGTCATCGTCGCCCTGGCGCAAGGCGCGCTGGCGGCCCACCCGCCCGATACGGGCGTGCTCATCAAGCTCGTGCCCTTCGACGCGGCCACCCTCGGGCCCGTCCCCGAGGGACTGGACGTCGTCAGCAACGCCTACCAGGTCGGCCTCACGTACCAGCCGTCCCAGGAGCCGGTCACCCAGCCGGGACCGCTCGGCCAGATCGCGCTCACGGCGTCGAGCCAGGGCGACACGCTGCTGTACTCGACCGACGGCCGGACGTGGACGGTCAAGCAGTCGCGCCCGTTCGGGAGCACCCACGGCGTCACCGGGAACTTCGAGGGCCGCGGCTACTACCTCGTCGGCGCGTCCCCGTCGGTCGTGACGACGACCACGACGGGGCCGTCCGCCGAGGGCGGGGGGAGCGGGCCGTTCGTCGTGCTGCTGGTCGTCGTCGCGGTGGTCGGCGGCGCCTTCGCCC
>JBOGIC010000074.1:0-7931 GCA_050744985.1 Acidimicrobiales bacterium | reverse complement strand
CGTCGGTCTCGCCCGCCATGTCGATCGGCGCCGCCAGGCCACTCTCGCTCTGCGCCTGTTCGTCGGTCTGCACGACCTCGATAATGCCCCGCCGGTAGGGGGGCGCGATGCGGGGGAAGGGCTGGCGCCCGGCGATCGACTCGAGCAACGCTGTCTCCTCGCCGTACAGGTACTCGCTCGGTCCCTCGAAGACGGTGACCTCGACGCCGTCGTCGATCCACCCGGCGCCGGCCGCCTCCTTGATGACGGCGCGCACGCGGTCGACCTCGGTGGTGAACGTCTGCTTCATGCCGAACACGATCTGCGTCGCGCCCACCGCCCGGGCGGCGATGAGCGCGCCCTCGACGACCTGGTAGGGGTTGGTGCGCAGGATGGTGCGGTCCTTGAACGTGCCGGGCTCGCCCTCGGCGGCGTTCACGACCACGGTGGTCGCCACCGCCGGCGACTGGTGCTCGTAGACCGTCCGCCACTTCGTCCCCGTCGGGAACCCGGCCCCGCCCCGCCCCCGCAGCCCCGACGCCTCGACCTCGGCGATGAGCGTGTCCTGCTCGACCTTGCGCGCGGCCTCGAGCCCCTGCCCGCCCCCGCCGTCGACGTAGTCGTTCAGGGTCTCCACCGGGTCTGCGCTCAGGATGCGGTTGACAAGGGTCATGGGGTGTTCTTTTCCCGCGGGAGGCTTACTTAGCCACTGGTAGGCTGGCCCGGCCCGGTCGGGGATGGTGTAATCGGCAACACGACAGGTTCTGGCCCTGTTATTGGGGGTTCGAGTCCTCCTCCCCGAGCCAACCGTCGCGGCCGTAAGATGCGCCGTGCCGGCGCAGCACGGCCCCATCGTCTAGAGGCCTAGGACACCACCCTCTCAAGGTGGCGACACGGGTTCGAATCCCGTTGGGGCTGCGGTAAAGGTGGAGGTGAGAGTGGGTGCGGCGGGAGGTGCTTGCTCTGAGAGTCCCACCCCGCCAATCTCTTGCCCATCGGAAACGGAGTGGCAGCCGGATTGGCAGGAGGCGGCGAGGCAGGGGTTCATGCGCCAGCGGGTTCGTCGTGGGAGCTGCGCGTGTACGCCGGTCGTGACGCCGTCACGGGCCGGAAGCGGTACGTCACAAAGACGGTCAAGGGCGGCAAGCGCGAGGCGCAACAGGCGCTCGCAGCGATCGTGACCGAGTCGGCGAGCGGTGCCGGCGTGAGCACCAAGGCGACGGTGGGGGAGCTGCTCGACGAGTGGTTCGCGCTCGCGTCGCCGGGCTTCTCGCCGAAGTGCGTCCTGGAGACTCGGGGGATCCTCGACCGGAACCTGCTGCCGTTCCTCGGCCCGGTGTCGCTGTCAGGGCTGGGCGCCGACGACTTGGACCGGTTCTACCTGCGGTTGCGGGAGAAGGGTGGCCGGGCGGGCCGGCCGCTGGCGCCGGCCGCCATCCGCCGCACGCACGGCATCGTGCACCGGGCGCTGGCCCAGGGCGTGAAGTGGGGCTGGCTCTCGGTCAACCCGGCGGCGTCGGCGACCCCACCCCGGGTGCCCGTGCCCGACATCAACCTGCCCGCACCCGAGGACCTGGCCCGGCTGTTCGCATTGGCGACGGAGACCGACGTCGAGCTCGCCGACTTCATCCTGCTCGCCGCCGCGACGGGCGCGCGGCGGAGCGAGCTGGTCGCGCTGCGCTGGACCGACTTGGGCCTCGACGTAGGGACGGTGTGGATCCGGCGGGGGATCGTGGCCAGCGTTGACGGGCTCGTCGAGAAGGACGCCAAGACGCACAGTTCCCGCCGGGTGTCGTTGGACCCGACGTGCGCCGAGGCGATGCGTGCGCATCGTTCACGCGCGCTCGAGCGGGCGCGGCTGTGCGAGCACGCGCTGTCGCCGGATGCGTTCATGTTCAGCCACGAGATCGACGGCGCGCGCCCGTGGTACCCAGACTCCGCGAGCCGGGCGTTCCGGTTGCTGTGCCGCAAGGCCGGGTCGTCAGGCGTGCGCCTGCACGACCTCCGCCATTACGTCGCGACCCGGTCGCTCGCCGCCGGCGTCGACGTGCGCACGGTCGCCGGCCGCCTCGGCCACTACAACGCGGCGACGACGCTCAACGTCTACTCACACTTCCTCGCCGAAGCCGACCGGGAGGCCGCCAACGTCCTGGGCCGCATCTTCGACGATGCGGCAGCGAGGAGTCACGCCGGGTGAGTGCGATGCCGTTGATCTCGCGCGACCAGTCGATGGCGGAGTGCGACCGGCTGATGCAGGTCGCGGTGGACGCCCGGCGGGACCGCGATCGCGTCGCCGAGATCGAGGCGCTTCATGGGTGCCTCGCGCATCCGTGCGCGGCCCACGAGTTCGACACCGTCGAGTTGTGGAGCGAGCTGGCCGAGGCCTTCCGGGCGCAGTCCCGCTACGACGAGGCCATCGAGGCGTGGGAGGGCGCCATCGTCGCGGGCTACCAGGGGCTGCCCCACCCCAGGGCCAACATCGCGGAGATCCTCATCGAGGCCGGCCGGCGAGGCGAGGGGGACGCCGTCTATCAGCGGCTGCGGGAGGAGTGCGGCGACGACGTGTGGCTCTACAACTCCGCGGGCTGGGCATACGCGCACGCCGGCGACGACGGCGAGGCTGTCAGCTGGCTCGAGCGCGGCATGGAGCTCGCCATGGCGACCGGGGACTCCGACGATGTCCTGAGCCAGCTCGCCGGGATGCGCGAGGAGTGCCTCGTGTCGCTCGGCCGACCGATCGACGACGAGTTGGCCGCTCGCGTCGCCGCCTTTGAGCGGCCTCCCGGTCTCCGCGGCCCATACCTCCCGAGCCTGGGCGAAGGCGAGCCTTCGCCGGCCCAGGCGTGCGAGCACTGCGGCTGGGATGAAGCCGAGGAGGACGCGACCCACATGCCGATCACGGAGGTGGAGGCCTTGGCGAACGCGCTTCGCCGGCCTGCGCCCGTGCCGGCCCCACCCGTCACGACAGACAAGGTCGGCCGCAACCAGCCGTGTCCTTGCGGGTCGGCGCGGAAGTACAAGCACTGTCACGGCTGATGACGGACCGGATCGACGCGCTGATCGAGGAGATCCTCGCCGACGCATATGGCGATGACGAGCAGCTGGGCTCCTTCGCTCTCGCCTTCGAAACGTCGGCGCGTTTCCCCTTCAGCGGACGGGTCGTGGGCGTCCCCGTCGAAGTGACGAGTGTCTCCTACGACGGCGACGAGCGGCGGGGCCTGGTGGCCGTCTGCCGGCGGCAGAGCCAGCAGTACCGGGTCACGCTCGTCGACCTGTCGCCCGGTCCGGTCGCCGTCGAGACCTCCATGCTCGTTGAGGCGTACCGGCGGTGGTGCGGCCTGCCACCGAGCGCCGTCGAGCCGTCCGTCCCGGCCCCATCGGCCATGTGGTCGTACCGGCCGCTCGCCCACGCCAGCGTCACCGTCGATTCGCCGCTCGGTTTGCATCCACAAGGCACGTGGGACCCCGCCGAGGAGTACTGGGGCGAACCTGACGACGAGCCGCACCCGGTCGTCACCGCGATCATCGCCGCCGGTCCCCGCCCAGAGTTCGAGATGGAACAGGTCATCCCCGGCGTGGAGGCGGACGACTGGGAGTCCGATCCCGTCGCGGATGCGGCAGAGCTCCATCGTGCCGGCGCCGATCGGCAGGCCAGTCGGCTCCTGGAGGACCTCATCGCCGCCGACGAGCGCTGCATCGACGCCTGGGTCCACCTCGGCAACATCGCCTTTGACGCCAAGAGCCCCAAGGCCGCGCTCCCGCTGTACGACCGGTCCGTGGCGATCGGCGAGGCGTCCCTCCCCGCCGGGTTCACCGGCGTGCTGCCGTGGGGCCTCATCGACAACCGGCCCTTCCTGCGGGGCCTCTACGGCCTGGGGTTGTGTGCGTGGCGCCAGCGCAGGTGGGAGGACGCCGCGCAGATCTTTCTCAGCCGGACTTGGCTGGAGGGCGCGGGCACCTGGGACTCGCTGTCGTGCCTGGACGCCGTCACCGCGCGACTCCGATGGACGAGGCGGTGACGCGGTCAGGCAGGCGTGCCTTTGGCCCCATGCCGTCCCGTGTATGGCTCCACCGTGGGCACGGCCAGCCGACGGAACACGACCCGCGCTCTTCGGAGCGCCAGCCTTGAGTCGGATCTTGACATGGTTTGTGGTTGACGATCTCGAGTGTGATCCGTTTGGGCGCCGGCGTGCCCCATCCCGGATCGATCCTTGGCGCAGTGAGGTGCACCTCAAGTCCGAGCCGGGCACGACCGCTCTTGCCCTCGATCCAGCCGCATGGTCGCGCAGGCGGCGGGTCGGCGGACGGGACCGGGCGTTGGTCACCTTCTGGCCCGGGGTGTTCACGAACACGAACTGGTTCGACGCGTCGGTCGGGTCGAGGGGGTGGGCTCGGTGAGGTTCGTCTCGACCAGGTTTGCGAGCGGGGCCACCCCTCGCGTGTTCCCGTCTACCTGGATGCGGGGCGGGGAGTAGTCGAGGATCACGCCGCCACCGACCCGGGGAATGCCGCCCTGCAGGTCGTAGTTCATGCCGCTCACGTAGTTCGGCTTGCAGTTGCCGTCCTCGAAGCCGCCGTGGTGGAG
This sequence comes from Acidimicrobiales bacterium, assembly GCA_050744985.1. Classification (GTDB taxonomy): domain Bacteria; phylum Actinomycetota; class Acidimicrobiia; order Acidimicrobiales; family AC-14; genus JBOGIC01. Next base: position 3,367 of record JBOGIC010000074.1, on the reverse strand, counting down.
GTTCAGGCTGTGCCCGAGCTCGTGGAAGATGGTCCCCGCGTCGAGGTTGAAGACGGCGAAGTCGTTCCCGCCGATCTCACCCTGGCCGCCAGAGGCACTGGGACACGTGGGCGTCCCCGGCGGGAGGGGAGGCGCCGGCGGGACGGGAGGCGCGGGCGGCGGCTGGGCCATCATGGCGTAGCGGAAGATCTTGCGGCGGTTCGGGTTGAAGTTGGCCGGGTTGTTTTTCACGGCGTAGAAGTTGGCGTCGAGCCCGCAGGCGTTGGGCGGGGCGATGATGTTGCCGCCGCCCAGGTTGTCGCCGACCAGGCAGTGGGGTCGGCGACGTCGGCCTTCCCGTCGCCGTCGTTGTCGATGCCGTCGGTGCAGTTCGTGCCCGGAAGGGGGTTCTCCACGCTGCCGTCGAGGTAGTCGACGAGGGCGGCGTTGCACGACGGGTCGGCCCCGTCGATGAGCCCGTCGGTGCCGTTGTCGATCCCGTCGGAGCACGAGCCGGTCGGCGCACCCTCCCGGGCGTTGGGGTCAACCGACGGGCCGCTGTCGAGATGGAAGGTGATGCCGGGCCGGCCGTCGGGGTTTGGTGGCGCGTTCACGCCCGGACCGCCGTTCGGGGCGTTCCGGCTGCCCGCGATCCCGCGGTGAGAGGGGCGGCGGCGAAGGCGGCCTTCATGGCCGCGACGCCGGCGTGGGTGGGCGCGCGTCCGGCGACCGTGTCCAGCTCCACGAACAGGTCCTTGTGGCGGGGGGCGGCATCCATGGCCGGCAGGTTCACGTCGATGGTGGCGTCGCCGTCGCCGTTGTAGCCGTTCAGCTCCCAGCCGTCGAGCAGGCCGTCGCCGTCGGAGTCGCCCTTGGTCGAGAGCGTTTTCACGTCCCAGCAGACCTGGACCCGAGGCTCGTCGTCGTCGGCACCGTCGCCTGTGGAGCAGGAGTGCGGCCAGTTCACGTTGTCCGTCGGCGTAGCGGCGATGTCCCGCCACTTGCCGTCGAAGTAGGAGACTGTGAAGTCGAGGTTGTTGTCGTCGTCGTGGGGGCTGACGTCGCCGAGGTCGTCGCCGGAGGTCGAGTCGTAGTCCCAGATCTGGATGGTCACCGGCACATTCACGATGGTCACGGGAAGCTGGATCGGGATGACCCATTCGGGGTCGATGCTCGAGTTGTTGTCGATCCGCGGCGTCCTCGGTTGCTCGACGCCGTTGATGAAGACCTTGGCGTAGAAGTCGGCATGGCCCTCCAAGGCCGCCTCGAGCCCCTCGGCGTCACAGGAGTCGACGCAGGCGACGTGGGTGATGGTGACCGAGAACGGGCGGGTTGCCACCTGCGCCGTTGCGGTCGACGCCGTGACCAGTCCCGTCGCCAGCAGCAGCACGGCCAGCGCGCGGGCGCGCAGGCTCCTCGACATTGCTCGCTTCTCTGATGCCCGCCCGAAGCCAATGCCGTTCGTCGCGCTCCAAGCCGATCCGATGGTTTCCCCTCGCGCAGGCCAGCACGATCACGTTGTCGGACACGGCGGCGCCACCGGGAATGAGTCGCCGAAGGCGCCGCGAAATACCTTCGGCGCGCGCCGAGGCCGCCTCGTCCTCGAGCCGGCGCGTCTCTACCCGCCGCCCGGGGATCCCTGCGTATCGACGCGCGGCGCCATCCCTCCTAGGCGCGCACGTCCGGCTCGGCCACCTCCGCGGTGGGCTTCGGCTTCGCCGTCGCCTTTCGCCGCAGGAACGGGGCGATGCCGAGACCACCCAGGAACGCGGCCAGGACACCCGTCGTCACCGCCAGCGTCGAGACCCTGCCGCCGGGCCCGGCGCGGGCGGCGGCAACGGGTGGCGGCGCGTTGGCGTCGGCGCTCTTCGTCGGATCGGCCGTGCTCTGGCCCACCACGACCAGGACGCCTCGCATCTTGGCCGGATGGATGGTGCAGCGGAAGCTGTAGCTTCCGGGCTTGTCCGGCGCGACCAGCGTGGCGTTCGCGCCGGGTTCGATCGTCTTGGTGTCGATGGCCACGTCGTCGAGGGTGGCTGTATGGGGCGCGGCTCCCTTGTTGTCGAACCGCACCTGCCCGCCGGGCGCCACGGACAGCTGCGCCGGCTGGAAGGCAAAGTCAACGACCTCGACCGACGCCTGCCTCGGTGCATCGGATGCGGCTGCCGGGGGTGGCGCGGCCCGGGCCTGGCCGACGACGGTGAGGGTGCCCTTCATCGCCTGCGGGTGGATCTCGCAATGGAACGCGAACGTCCCCGGCTTCGTCACGGTGAACGTGGCGTTGTTGCCGGCGAAGCGGCCGCCCTCAGCGCCGGGCGCCACGGGGTCGGTGCCGAAGGACCCGTCGTCGGCGGTGAGCGTGTGCGGCTTGCCGCCGACGTTCGCGAACAGGATCGTCGATCCGGCCTGGACCGTGAGGTTCGGCGGATCGAAGCGGAGCGTCTCGCCTTCGATGTTGCCGGGGTCGACGGCCTGCACGCGGTTCACCTCGGCCGCCTGCGCCGGCGGGCGCACCTCGATGAACCCGTTCATCTTGGACGGGTTGATGCGGCAGAAGTAGGAGTACCTGCCCGGGACGCTGAAGGTGACGTTGGCCGTGGCGCCGGGGGCGATGGGTTGGCTGTCGAAGGTCCCCCCGCGATCGGTCACGGTGTGCGGCCGGTCACCGGTGTTCGTGAACGTGACCGTCGCGTTGGCGTCGACGGTGAGCTGGCGGGGCATGTAGTCGAAGTTCACGACCTCGACCTTGGCGCTCGCCTGCGCCCCCGCCCCGGCGCCGGCGACCGGGAGGGCGACCGCCGCCAGGATGACGACCGTCGCGGCGAACACCTTGCGCAGTCCCATCGGCCTACCTCGCAGTGATGTAATCGGCGACGCTCGTCGCCCAGATGGCCCCGAACGTGAGGAACAGCGACACCCCGACCACGGGAAGGAACCGCTGCCCCGACTTCCACAGCTTCAGCAACGCGAACTTCACCGCCAGGATTGCGAAGAGGAGCGAGCCGAACACCGAGTGCAACAGCACGCGCGTCGGCGAGGTCGGCCCGGCCGGCCCGACGAGGCAGCTGAACCCGACCACCAGGGCCAGCGTCACCGCGATCAGCCCGTTCACTCGGTGGACCCGGGCGGCGGTGGCCGTGCTGACGGGGGGGAACCCCGTGACGCCCCAGAAGCGAGCTGCGACAACCACCTGGAGCCCGGCCAGGGCGAAGACGACGGTCGTGAGGACGACCTTCCAGGCCAGCAGCCGGCCGCCGGTGAGCTGGTTGAGGAACCGGATGATGTTGATCCCAGCGAGCATGGGCCTATCCCGAGACGTCGATGGTTGCCTTCATCGAAGGATGGACGGAGCAGTGGTAGACGAATCGCTCGTTCACCACGAACCGGA
>JBOGIC010000073.1:0-1919 GCA_050744985.1 Acidimicrobiales bacterium | reverse complement strand
GAGCTGGGCGCCGGCACGCCGACCACCACCCCCACCACCGCCGACCCTGCCGCTGAGCCCGCCGCGGGTCCGGCGACGGGGCCGTCGGCCACCGCGCCGGCCGCGGTCCCGCCGAGGCTCAAGCGGCAGTTCGACGAGCTGAAGGCCCAGACGGCGGAGATCCGCGGATTGCAATGGCAGGCGCCGCTCGACCTGCGGGTCGTGTCGCGCAAGGAGCTCTCCCGCATGGTGAGGGAGGTCGTCGCCCGGGACACCGACCCGAAGCAGGTCGCCGGCGAAGAGGCGACGCTCAAGTTGCTCCACCTCATCCCCGAGAATCTCGACTTCGGCCAACTCATGCTCGACCTCCTCGCCGAGCAGGTCCTCGGGTACTACGACCCGATCACCCGGCAGTTGGTGGTGGGCACCGACGGCGACGAGGAGGAGCTCGACGGCGGCACCAAGTGGGTCATCGTCCACGAGATGAACCACGCGCTGACCGACCAGGTCTTCAACTACGGCCCGCCCACCGACGCGCTCTACAAGGCCGACAAGGCGGACGAGGCGGCCGCCTACAGCGCCCTGCTCGAAGGCGACGCCGTCATCGTCCAGGACCTGTGGGCCGACAAGTACCTGAGTGACGAGGAGCAGCTCCTCATCGCGCTGGGAGGCGTCGGCAGCGGCAACATCGAGGTGTACCTCAACGCCCCTCCCTACGTGCGGGAGGACCTCGCCTTCCCCTACGGCGACGGCCAGGAGTTCGTCCAGGGCCTGTACGACGCCGGTGGCTTCGCCGCCATCGACGCCGCCTACCGCCGGCCGCCCACGTCGACCGAACAGATCCTCCACCCCGAGGCCTACCGGGCCGGCCAGGCGTCCACCCCGCCGGCCCTCCCCAACCTCGCCGCCGCGACCGGGTGCACCAGCCTGCGCACGGGCACGCTCGGACAGTTCGACATGGAGGCGACCCTCGACCTGCACCTCAGCGACAGCGAGGCCTCCCGCGCCGTCGAGGGCTGGAACGGCGACGCCTACGCCGTCGTCCGCTGCGGTAGCGCCGTGGGCCTGGCCGAGCGGTGGCAGACCGATCCCGGCACCGACGCCGCCCGCCTCGCCGACAGCCTCACCCGCTGGGCGGCGCAGTGGTCGGGCTCGGGCCGCGCCCCCGGCGCCGACGGCCGCTTCTCCGGCCCCGGAGGCACCGGCCGGATCGTGCGCAACGGCAACCGCGTCGACCTCGTCCTCGCCCAGGACGCCGCCACCGCCGACAAGCTCACCGCCGCGCTCGCCTCCTGAACCGGCCCCCGGGCTAGAAATTGTCCGTCGGTTCGACGGCGTCGGCGGGTCGCAGCATCAACTCGAGGGCGACCCAGACGGTGCGGGAGAACGGGTAGAACAGGAGCGGCCCGATGAGCAGCCCGAGGGCGCCGGCGATGACGATCGGCCAGATGCTCGCCTCCGGCCGGTTGGCCGACAGCCAGATGAGCGGGACGATGCACAGCACGATGATGAGCCCCTCGGCCACGACGAGGTTGACGACGTAGGCGCCGAGGAAGAAGCCCTCTTCCCGCTCGAACCGGTACGAGCACCCGGGGCAGCGCTCCTTCATCCGGAACCAGCTCTCGAACAGGTCGCCGTGCCCGCACACCGGGCACCTCCGGGTCAGCCCCCGGGCCAGCAGGCGCGCCGGCGGGGGACGGGGGATCTGGCCTTCAGGACTCGACATCTCGCAGGCCGGACAGCACCTCGGCGTCGTCCTCGGACGCCTCCGGCCCGTACCCGAGCACGAGCACGCCGTGGGACTGGCACACCGGGCACACGACGGCGGCGACGGCGAGCATGTCCGCGGGATCGGAGGCGCCCTCGGTCCGTTCGATGGCGTCGACCCGCATCATCTCGGCCGGGCTCTCCTGGTGGCATCCCATGCACAGCACGTGGCC
>JBOGIC010000072.1:0-5854 GCA_050744985.1 Acidimicrobiales bacterium | reverse complement strand
GCCCTACGTGCCGCCCGTGCTCGTGCCCGAGTCCGAGCTGCCGGCGCCCGAGGCGCCCAGCACCTGGGAGGCCGACCTGCGCCCGCTCGAGGGCAAGGGGATGTGGCTGTGGAAGTACCACCAGTCCGAGGCCGGCAATGCCGACGCCATCGTCGCCAAGGCGGTGGCCAGCGGCGTGCGCCAGCTGTGGGTGCGGGTCGGGGACTCGGCCGACGGCTTCTACGCCCGGGATGTCCTCAACGGCCTCGTCCCCAGGGCCCACAAGGCGGGCCTGGCCGTCATCGGTTGGGGTTTCCCGTACCTCTTCGACCCGGTGGGCGACGCCCGCTGGGCGGCCGAGGCGCTGGCGTGGAAGGCCCCGGCGGGCGACCGGCTCGACGGGTTCAGCCCCGACATCGAGCTCGAGGGGGACGGCACGAAGCTGTCCGAGCCGCGGGTGCGGGTCTATCTCGGGCTGGTGCGGGCGGCGGCCAAGGACCGCCTGGTCGTGGCCACGGTCTACCGGCCCACCGACCGCCTGTGGCCCGGCACCTACCCCTACGCCGCCATGGCCCCCTACGTCGACGCCTTCGCCCCGATGGTCTACTGGGGCTGCCTCGAACCCGGGGCCGCCAGCATCCAGGCCGTCGACCGCCTGAGGGCGCTGCGGCCCGTCCACACCATCGGCCAGGGCTGGGACGGCGCCGGCGGCCGCAGCGCACCCCCCGACGCGCAGGAGACCCACCGCTTCCTCGACGCCAGCCGGCGGGCCGGCGCCCTGGGCGGGTCGTTCTGGGTGTGGCACCTCATGGGTGACGGCCAGTGGGCCGCCCTGTCCGATTACCCCTGGCCGTTGGCCAAACGCTGACGTTAGAGTCGGAGCGACATGCGCGAGACGGCGGGCGCAGGGGCGAGCGGCATCGCCCATCGGGTGGTGCTGGCCTTGGCCGGCACGGTCGTGGCGGCGGCCGCGTTCTTCCTCCTCGCGGGCACGGCCCAGGCCGGCAGCGACGACCGGGCGACCCGCCAGGCCGAGATCGCCGCCCGCCAGGCCGAGCGGGAGGCTGACGTGACGGCCCGCAACGCCGCCCGCCAGGCCGAGATCGCCCAGCGCCAGGCCGTCCGCCACGCCGAGGTCGCCATCCGCCACGCCATCCGCCACCCCGAGGAGATGACGCTGTGCGACTGCCGGCCCGCCGGCGGGACCGGCAGTCCCGCCCTCTACACGACCGACGCCGACTTCGACCGAGGTGAGTCGAACAACGTCGAGCACACCCCCTCCGACCAACTGCAGCTCAAGGAGCGGCCCGAGCCGTTCCCGTACCTGTGGGTGGCCGTCTCCGAGCAGCCCGCCGGCGCGACACCGTTCGACCCGACGTTCGGCACGATCGTCAAAATCGACACGCGCACGGGCCAGATCGTAGGGGAGTACGCATCGGCGCCCGACAACCGGCCCGCCAATCCCTCCCGCACGACCGTCGACCCGTGGGGCAACGTGTGGGCCACCAACCGCTTCGACAACAGCGTCGTGCGCATCGGGCTCGTGGAGAACCACCAGTGCGTCGACCACAACGGGATCCCCGGCATCCAGACCTCGACGGGCGCCGGGAACGTCCTGCCGTGGCCCAATACGTCCGGCGTCGACACCAACGGCGGGGTCGACACGGCCATGGACGACTGCGTCCTGTCCTACGTCAGGACGACCGCCTCGGGCACGAGGCACATCTCGATCTCGACCGGGCCGGAGATGGGCGTGTGGGTCAGCGGGACCGGGGTGAACGTCGCCGTGTTCGACCTCATCGACCCGATGCAATCGAGCGATCCCACCCAGGCGGCGATCATCCGCACCGAGGGCCCCACGGGCAGCCGCCCCGCCGGCACCCTGTTCGGCGGCTACGGCGGGCTGACCGACCGCAACGGGTTCCTTTGGTCGGCGGCGCAGAGCGCCTCGAACGGCCTGCTGCGATGGAACACCGCCTTTCCGCTGGTGCTCGGCCCGAACGCCACCGGCTACCCGAACACCTTCATTACCGGCGGCGGAGCCGACTTCGAGAGCTACGGGCTGTGCATCGACAGCCTGGGCAATGTGTGGAACACCTCGCGCTACAACGATCAGATCCGCAAGTTCGGCCCCAACGGCGTGCTCCTCGGCACGTTCACCCACGGCGCCCAGGACGCCCAGGGTTGCGCCGTCGACGCCAATGACCATGTCTGGGTCGCCCACATCATCGGCAGCACGACCGTAGGGCATCTCGACAGCAGCGGGACCTTCCTCGAGACCGTCGTCGTGCCACAGGGCCCGACCGGCCTGGCGCTGGACCGTGACGGCAACGTGTGGGTGACCAGCTTCAACGACCAGACGGCCTCGCGCATCGTGCCCGACCACGACCCGGCGGGCGGCTTCACGAGCGTCGTCGACTTCACAACCGCGACGTTCGCCGGCCGCCCGTACAACTACAGCGACATGACCGGCAGCACCCTCCCGGTCCACGCCAAGAGCGGGTCCTGGGAGGTCGTGTACGACTGCGGCCCGACGGCGCCCGAGGGCCTGTGGGGGCCGATCACCATGACCGCACTGGTCCCGGGTGACGCCAAGCTGATCGTCACGGCCGCCAGCAGCGTCGACGGCGTCACGTTCAGCCCGCCCATCGTCGTCGCGCCCGGCGCGGTGCCGGCGGTGCCGGCGGGGCGGTACCTGAAGGTCCGCGTCGTGTTCGTGCGGGCCACGGACAACCGCTCGCCCGTGCTCGAGGACCTCACGATCCGGGGCTTCGACCCGAGCATCACCGACTGCTGCGACGAGCCTCCCGCGCCGGTCCCGCCGCTCCCGCCGAAGGTCTCGCCCGCCCCCGTCCTGCCGTCGGTGGGGGCGCCGGTTGTCATCTCGGTGCCCGGTCGACCGGCACTGCCCCGCACCGGGGCGAGCCTGTCGTTGCTCGTGCTGCTGGCGGGCCTGGCCCTGGCCGGAGGGCTCACCGCCGTCACCCTCGAGCGGAGAATCTGACCGGGTACCCCGGCTAGGTTCTCCCTTCGTGACCGAAGTCTCGTTCTCCGCGGGCCTGCCCGAGACGGTCCTGACCCCCGAGGCGCCCGAGGCGCGGGCCGCGCTGGACGAGGCGCTGGCGAGCCCGACCGAGACCCGGCGGGAGGCGGTGTCAGGGGTCGTCGAGCGCTGGCCCCGCTTCCTCGACGCCTGGGCCCGGCTGGGCCAGCTCGCCCGCGACGAGGTGGAGGCCTACGCCTGCTTCCGTGTCGGCTACCACCGGGGCCTCGACCGGCTGCGCCAGTCGGGGTGGCGGGGGAGCGGCTACGTCCGCTGGCGCCACGAGGAGAACCGGGGCTTCCTGCGGGCCCTCGACGGGCTGCGGGAGGCGGCGGGCGCCATCGGCGAGACCGACGAGCAGGAACGCTGCGACCAGTTCCTCCACCAGCTCGAGCCCGACTGGGACCGGCGAGCTTCGGGCGACGCGTGAGCGAGAACGGCGAGAGCCCCGTCATCCGCCGCCACCTGCTGGTGAGCGGGCGGGTGCAGGGCGTGTTCTACCGGGAGACCCTGCGGCGCATGGCCATCGACGTCGGCGTGACGGGCTGGGCCCGCAACACACGCGACGGGCTCGAGGCCGAGCTCGAGGGCCCCCAGGACGTCGTCGAGGAGCTCATCCGGTGGTGCCGCACGGGCCCGCCCAACGCGGTGGTGATCCACGTGCACGTCGAGGAGCAGGAGCCCGCCGGCGACGAAAAATTCCGTGTGAGGTGACGCTCTCCACCGCCGCCCCTGTGGGGAAGCCGCGCGAGACGCGGCCCCCGCTGCTGGCGGTCGGTGCGGTGGTCTGGCTCGCCTCGGAGCTGATGTTCTTCAGCGGCCTGTTCGCCGCCTACTTCACGATGCGCTCGACGGCGCGGGGCCCGTGGCCGCCCGAGGGCGTCGAGCTCAACGCCCGGGTGGCGGGGCTGTTCACCGCCGTGCTGGTGCTGTCGAGCATCACGGTGCAGCTGGCCGTGCGCGCCATCGCCCGTGACGACCGCGTCGGGTTCCGGCGGTGGATGGCGGTCACGGTCGTGCTGGCCGCCGCCTTCCTCGTCAACCAGTGGCACGAGTGGGACTCGGCCACGTTCACCATCGGGTCGCACACCTTCGGCTCGTCGTTCTTCCTGATGACGGGCTTCCACGGCCTGCACGTGCTCGGCGGGGTGCTCGCCATGTTCCTGCTGCTCGGACGCTCGGCCAGCCCCCGGTTCGGCGCCGCCGACACGCCCGCCGTCGAGGTGGTCGGCTACTACTGGCACTTCGTCGACGTCGTGTGGGTGGCGCTGTACGCCACGCTGTTCCTGCTGCGATGAAGCTGCTCCTGGCGGGGGTCGCCCTGGCGGCCGGCGGCGCCGGCCTGTGGGCCGCAGCAGCGTCCGCCCAGACCGACCACAGCGTTTACGCCACGCAGACCGATCGCAGCGTTTACGCCACGCAGACCGAGCCCCCCGTGACGCGCCCGCCGTCGGCCGAGGTGCGGGCCGGGCGGGACCTGTTCCAGGTGTCGTGTTCGAGCTGCCACGGCCTCAACGGCGAGGGCACGCCGGACGGGCCGAGCCTTATCGGCGTGGGCGCCGCCTCCGCGGACTTCTACCTCACGACCGGGCGCATGCCCCTCGATACCACGTCCGGCCAGGCCCAGCGCAAGCCTCCGGCCTACACCCCCCGGGAGATCCGCCAGCTGGTGGCCTACGTGGCGTCCCTCGGGCCCGGCCCGCCCATCCCGCGGGTCAACCTGGCCGACGGCGACCTGGCGGAGGGGCTCGAGCTGTTCGCCAACAACTGTGCCCCGTGCCACAGCTCGGCCGGGGCGGGCGGGGCGCTGGGCCACGCCAACTACGCCCCGCGCCTGGGCCCGGCCACGCCCGTCCAGGTGGCCGAGGCGGTGAAGATCGGGCCCGGCCCGATGCCGGTGTTCGGCCCCGAGATCTTCGACAGCCACGAGTTGAACTCGATCGTCCGCTATGTCGAGTACCTCAAGCATCCCGACGACCGCGGCGGCTTGGGCCTCGGCCACCTCGGTCCCATCCCCGAAGGTTTCGTGGCCTGGGTGGTGGGTCTCGGTCTGATCGTCGTGGCCATCCGCTGGATCGGCACGCGTGACTGACGGGGACAACGGCGTTCAGGCCACGCAGGCCGGCGACGGCGTTCAGGCCACGCAGGCCGGCGCGCCCGGGGGCGAGGGGCCGATCGCGATCGCCCTGGTCGTCAGCACCCTCGCCGCCCTGGGCCTGGCCGGGGTGTACGTCGCCGGCGGCCAGCCCCAGGCCGAGGGCGCCCTGCTGTTCGTCTCCCTGGCCGGCATCGGCGTGGGCCTGGTGCTGTGGGCCAAGCGCCTGCTGCCCCAGGGCGAGGTGACCGACGACCGCGGCGACGTCGCGTCCTCCGAAGGCGACCGGGCCGAAGCCGCCGAGGAGTTCGAGGACCGCGAGGTGTTCTTCACCCGCCGGCGCGGCCTGCTGCGCCTGCTGGCGGCGGCCGGCGGCGCCCTGGGCCTGGCCATGCTGTTCCCCATCCGCTCCCTCGGGCCCAGTCCCGGGAGCTCGCTGCAGCGCACGTCGTGGCGCGCCGGCATCCGCCTGGTCGACCTCGGGGGCCGGCCGGTGCGCGTCGACACGCTGGCCGTCGGCTCGATCCTGACCGTGTTCCCGGAGGGGTTCACGGAGGCGGCCGACAGCCAGGCCGTGCTGATCCGCGTCGAGCCCGACCTGCTCCAGCCGTCGACCCACACGGCCGAGGGATGGACGCCGCGGGGCAACGTCGCCTACTCCAAGATCTGCACCCACGTGGGCTGCCCCGTGGGCCTGTACCAGAAGGAAGTGCACGAGCTGCTGTGCCCGTGCCACC
>JBOGIC010000071.1:0-3687 GCA_050744985.1 Acidimicrobiales bacterium | reverse complement strand
GTTACCGGTTCTTGCGGACGAACGGCGTGGCGACGACCTCGGCGGGGAGGCGCTGGCCGCGGGCGTCGATGCTGACCTCGTGGCCCTCGCGGGCGTGGGGCGGGAGGAAGGCGAGGGCGATGCCGTGGTTGAGGATGGGCGAGTAGTTGCCGCTGGTGACCTCCCCCACCAGCTCGGGACCGGCGTAGACGGCGTAGCCGGCCCGAGGGGGCTGGCGGCCGTCGACCGACAGGCCCCGCAGCTCCCGCTCGACGCCCCGGCGCCGTTCCGCCTCGAGGGGGGCGCGGCCCCGGAACTCGCCCTTGCTCCACGCCACGACCCAGCCCAGGCCCGCCTGCAGGGGGGTGATTCCCGGGCCCAGCTCGTGGCCGTGCAGGGGCAGGGCCGCCTCGAGGCGCAGCGTGTCGCGGGCGCCGAGCCCGGCGGGGAGGATCCCGGCGTCGAGCACGGCCTCCCAGAACGCCGTCGCCGCCGAGGCCGGCACGGCCACCTCCACCCCGTCCTCACCCGTGTAGCCCGTCCCCGCCACCAGGCAGGGCGTGCCCCGCCACCGCAACGCGCGGACCCGGAACCGGGGCACGTCGACGGCCTCGGGAACCACATCGGCCAGCCAGCGGCGGGCTTCGGGGCCCTGCACGGCGATGATGGCCCGGTCGGCGGTCACGTCCTCGCCCCCGATGGCCTCGACCACCCGCTCGGTGTTGGAGGCGTTGGGCATGACGTGGAAGTCGTCCTGCGACACCCACCACACGATGATGTCGTCGACGACCGAGGCGTCGTCGGGGTCGAGCAGGTGGGTGTACTGCGCCCGGCCCGGCCCGATCTTGGTGAGGTCGTTGGTCAGCGTGCGCTGGAGCAGGTCGAACGCTCCCCGGCCCGTCACGCGCACGGTGCCCAGGTGGCTCACATCGAAGGCGACGGCGGCCTTGCGGCATGTGCGGTGCTCGACGAGCGTGCCCGAGGGGTACGAGAGCGGCATCTCCCACCCCCCGAACGGCACCATTTTGGCGCCGAGGCCCCGGTGGGCGGCATCGAGGGGCGAGTGACGGAGCGGCATCGGGAGTGGCGAGGCTACCGGGCCGCGAACAGCCCCAGCACGGGGTCGTGGAGCAGGCCGTTGGTGGACAGGGCGCTGCCGCCGTCGGCCCGGCGCCTCCCGGACAGGTCGCTGAACCGGCCGCCCGCCTCCTCGACGATGACCAGCAGCGGCGCCACGTCCCAGAGGGACACGTCGGGCTCGGCGGCCACGTCGACGGCGCCTTCGGCGACGAGCACGTGGGACCAGAAGTCGCCGAAGCCGCGCGCCCGCCAGCACCGGCGCTCGAGCTCGTGGGCCGCCTCGCCCCAACCGAGCTCCTCGAACTCCACGAGACTGTCGTAGCTGAGCTGGGCGTCCGCCAGGGCGCCGACGGCCGAGACACGAATCGCCTTACTGTCGCGATACGCGCCGCCACCGAGGGACGCCCACCAGCGCCGGTGCAGCGCCGGTGCGGAGACGACGCCCAGGACCGGCACGCCGTCTTCCTCGAGGGCGACGAGGCAGGCCCAGACGGGGATGCCGCGCACGAAGTTCTTGGTGCCGTCGATGGGGTCGAGCACCCACCGCCGCGCGCCCGACCCGCTCGCCCCGAACTCCTCCCCGATCACGGCGTCGTCGGGCCGCACCTCGGCCAGCCGCCGGCGGATGGCCCGCTCCGCTGACCGGTCGGCGTCGGACACGGGCGTGAGATCGGGCTTGGTCGACACCACCAGGTCGCCGGCGCCGAAGCGGGGCAGGGCGATCGCGTCGGCGAGGTCGGCCAGCTCGAGGGCCAGGTCGAGGTCGGCGGAAAGGCTCAGGCCGGCTTCCGTCGCCGGCGGGCGGTGCGGGGCGGCTCGGACCCGGTGCCGAGGTCGTCGAAGCGCAGGGGCAGGGGCTCGACCGACTCGTCGACCGACGGCATGTCCTGCGACGGCTCCTCGAGCCCGTACTTCACCAGAAGGTTGAGGTAGTCGCGCTGGTAGAAGATCTGGATACGGAGTTCGGGGTAGAGCTCGCGCAGCCGGCGCACCTTGCGGTTCTTCTTGGTGACGAGCTTCTGGTTCATCGTCGTGATCTCGATGTACAGCTGGTAGGCGGGCAGGTAGAAGTCGGGGCTGAACGCCTGCTGCGGGTTGCCGTCGCGGTCCCACTCGAGGACGAACGTGCGCGGCTCGTACTCCCAGACGATGCCGTAGAAGTCGAGGAGCTTGGCGAACTGGCGCTCGGAGTTGTGGGCGAACCGGACCTGCTCGTGCGGCAGAGGATCCGTCGGCGGCTGTGGGGCGGCGCGCGGACGGCGGCCGCCGCGTGGCGAGTCGTGGGACCGGGTGCCCGGCTCTCCGCCCAGCCCTAGCCTCCCGGCGTGGCCCGGGCCCCGGAGGGGTGGGCGTGGGCGGCGGCCGGTTCGTCGGCCGGCGGGCGTAGCTCGGTGATGGCCGCGTCGAGCTCTTCTTTGACCCCGTCGAGGGCGACGATGCTGAACACGCCCTGGCCCCGCTTCATCAAGTCGACGAGCTCACCGTCGCTGCGTACGAGGACCGAGCCCGGTCCGTTGAGCACGAGGCGAGCCGATGCGACGTCCTCACCCAGGTTGCTGCGGAGGTACTCGATGGCCACCCGGGCCGACTGCAGGGAAACCCCGGCGTCGAGAAGGCTCTTGATGACCTTCAGGTCGACGAGGTCGCGGTACGAGTAGCGGCGCTGCGACCCGCTGCCCTTGGCGTCGGCGATCGACGGCCGGATCAAGTTGGTGCGGGCCCAGTAGTCGAGCTGCCGGTAGGTGATGCCCACGATCTTGCACACCTGCGGTCCGCGATAGCCCTGCTCGTCGCCGTTCTGCTCAACCCCTCCTGCCATGCTTGCCTCCACGTGGATGGCTCACAGGCGCGGAATTACGCCCGTGTGACAGGCTAAAGCGCAGGACAGGGAACGTCAATCATCCACAGGGTCGCGCCGGACGGCAGAATGCCCGGATGCGGTCCCGCGTCGTGGCGGCGTTCCTGTGCACCCTCGCGCTCGTCGCGTGCGGCGGCGGCTCACCCGAGGCGATCGACGCCGAGCCACCGCCGACCATCGCGTTGACTCCCCTGCCGACGACGCCCGGCGACTTGGCGGGCACGACCACGCCGCCGGCGGCGCCGGCGGCACCGGCGAGCACGAGCACGAGCGCCCCGGGGACCACGGCGCCCGGGGCCGCCGCGCCGACCACCGCCGCGGCTTCGCCCGCTCCGGCGGTCGGGACCGGCCTCGTCCAGGGCACGGTCACCCGTTCCTGCGGCGACGGCGGGGTGGGTGGCGGCAGCGGCTGCCCGGTCGCCGAGGCCGCCGTCGAGTTGCGCAACCCCGGTGGGTCGGTCCTCGCCACGACGCGCACCAACGCCGCCGGCGAGTTCACCTTCAGCCCGGCCGCGGGCCGCTACGTCATCCGGGAAGCGGCGACCGGCATCTTCGCAGAACAGGACGTCGCCGCCGGCAGGCCCACGGTGGTCGTCCTCGTCCTCCCGGCGACGTCGAACTAACCGGCTAGGACGCGAAGTCCTCGGGGTTGACGCCCTCGAGGAACTCGCGGAAGCGCTCGACCTCGTCCTCGTGGTCTTCCTCGTCCTCGGCGACCGGGACGGCGGCCTCGTCGAGCACGGCCTCCTCGGCGAAGATCGGCGTGCCGA
>JBOGIC010000070.1:0-11218 GCA_050744985.1 Acidimicrobiales bacterium | reverse complement strand
GCCGACCTTGAACGTCGCCTGGGCAGCCTGCTCGGCCGACTTGGGACCGGTGACGACGAGGACCAGGAAGAACAGCAGCAGGCCCACTGCGACGCCGCCCAGGCCCACGAGGACCATCGTCCTCCCGCTGGGCGGGCGGCGGTCACGGTCAAGAGGATCGGGCACATACGTAGTATGGGATGGTGAGGCGACGGTTCCGCGTCGTGGTGGCCAAGCCCGGTCTCGACGGGCACGACCGAGGGGCCAAGGTCGTCGCCCGGGCCCTGCGCGATGCCGGCTTCGAGGTGATCTACACGGGCCTCCACCAGACGCCCGAGCAGGTTGCGGCGGCCGTGCTGCAGGAGGACGCCGACGCCGTCGGGTTGTCGCTCCTCTCGGGCGCACACATGACGCTGTTCCCCAAGGTGCTCGAGCTGCTGCGCCAGGCGGGCGCCGGCGACGTACTGGTCTTCGGCGGGGGCATCATCCCGGCGGCGGACGTCGCCGCGCTCGAGGCCCTGGGTGTCGCCCACCTGTTCACGCCCGGCGCCAGCCTGTCCACCATCACGAGCTGGCTCGAAGAGGCCCTCGACACTCGCGAAGAAGCCCGGTCGGCGTCGTAGCCTTGGATCTCTTCGAGTACCAGGGGAAGCAGTTCCTCGCCGCCCACGGGGTGGCCGTGGTCGAGGGCGCGGTGGCGGCCACGCCCGCGGAAGTCGTGGCGGCGGCCGAGGCGCTCGGCTTTCCGGTGGCCGTGAAG
This sequence comes from Acidimicrobiales bacterium, assembly GCA_050744985.1. Taxonomy (GTDB): domain Bacteria; phylum Actinomycetota; class Acidimicrobiia; order Acidimicrobiales; family AC-14; genus JBOGIC01. The sequence continues at coordinate 10,479 of JBOGIC010000070.1, read as the reverse complement.
GCCCAGGTGCGCGTCGGCGGACGGGGCAAGGCGGGCGGCATCCGCATCGCCCACGACGTAGCCGAGGCGGCGGCCGCAGGCGAGGCGATCCTCGGCATGGACATCAAGGGCCACACCGTCCACCAGGTGTGGGTGGAGCAAGCGGCGGACGTGGCGGCGGAGTACTACGTGTCGATCACGATCGACCGGGCGCACCGGCGGTACCTGGCCATGCTGTCGTCCAAGGGTGGAATGGATATCGAGGAGGTGGCGGCCACCGAACCGGAGGCGATCATCCGCCTGCCCATCGACCCCAACGACGGCCTGGGCGAGGCGGCGGCGCGCGACGCCGTCGAGCAGGCCGCGTTCGACCACGACGTCCACGACCCGGGCGTGAGCCTGTTGATGGCGCTGTTCGGCGCGTTCACCTCGGGCGACGCCGAGCTGGTGGAGGTCAACCCGCTGGTGGTCACGACCGACCGCCGGCTGATCGCCCTCGACGCCAAGGTCAGCCTCGACGACAGCGCGCGCTTCCGCCATCCCGAGTGGGACGGGTGGGCGACCGCCCAGTGGCACGACGAGCGGGAGCGGCGGGCGAAGGAGAAGAGCCTGAACTATGTCGGCCTGGGCGGCACCGTCGGTGTCATCGGCAACGGGGCCGGCCTCGTGCTCAGCACGCTCGACGTCGTCAACCAGGCGGGCGGCTCGGCCGCGAACTTCCTCGACGTGGGCGGCGGGGCCCGCGCCGACGTCATCGCGGCCGCCCTCGAGGTGGTGAACAGCGACGACCGCGTCCGGGCCGTGCTGGTGAACATCTTCGGGGGCATTACCCGGGGCGACGAGGTCGCGCGCGGCATCATCGACGCCCTCGGGAGGGTGGACATGCGGAGCCCGATCGTCGTGCGCCTCGACGGCACCAACGCCGAGGAGGGCCGCGCCCTGCTGGCGGCGTACGAGAGCGACTCGCTGGTCTCGAAGCCGACCATGCTCGACGCCGCCGAGGCGGCGGTGGCGATGGCGGGCGGCGGTGGGTCGTGAGCATCTTCGTCGACAAGGACACCCGCGTCGTCGTCCAGGGGCTCACCGGGAGCCAGGGCCGATTCCACGGCCTGCGCAACCGGGCTTACGGCACCCAGGTCGTGGCCGGGGTCACGCCGGGGAAGGCGGGCACCGACGTGGAGGGCATTCCGGTGTACGACACGGTGACGGACGCGGTCGCCGCCACCGGCGCCGATGTCAGCCTGGTCTTCGTGCCGGCCCGGGCGGCGGCCGGGGCTGTGCTCGAGGCCGCCGCGGCCGGCATCCGCCTGGTCGTGTGCATCACCGAGGGCATCCCCGTCCATGACGAGCTGCGCATGGTCGACCGCCTCGTGAACGAGTTCCCCCGCACCCGGCTGTTGGGGCCGAACTGCCCCGGGGTCATCTCGCCGGGTCGCTGCAACGTCGGCATCACCCCGGGGGAGATTGCCCTCGCCGGCGGGCCCGTCGGGGTCGTGTCGCGGTCGGGCACCCTCACCTACCAGGCCCTGCAGGAGCTGACCCGCCAGGGCATCGGCCAGACGACGTGCGTGGGCATCGGTGGCGACCCCGTTCCGGGCACCCGGTTCGTCGACGTGCTGGAGGCCTTCGAGAACGATCCGGAGACCGGCGCTGTCATCATGATCGGTGAGATCGGCGGCGACGACGAGGAGCGCGCCGCCCGGTTCATCGCCGACGGGATGACCAAGCCGGTCGTCGCCTACGTCGCCGGTATGACCGCGCCCCCGGGGCGGCGTATGGGGCACGCCGGCGCCATCGTCTCCGGGGGGACCGGTGGCGCCGCCGCCAAGGTCGCCGCCCTGGAGGAGGCGGGCGCCTACACCGTCGCCAACCCGACCGAGCTCGGCACCCGCATGGTGGACGTCCTCAGCCCCTGATCGATGAGCGAAGGCGCCTGGTAGCCCGGAGGGCGATGAGCGCCGCGCTGAACCCGATCGAGGCCCAGGCGCCGATGGCGAGATCCTCGGGATCGGCGACCAGCTTCACGACGACGAGCACCAGCGCGATCGCGCTGCCGGCCAGCAGCACCGTGTCCGAGGGCCGGGGGGCGAGGGGCCGGCGGGGCAGCGTCGCCACCGCCAGCCACGCCACCAGGGCCGCGGCCACGAGCGCGGCGGCGATACCGAGCAGGGCGCCCGGCGCCTGGATGGCCGTTCGCCCCGACCCGCCACCGCTCGTCGGGGCCGGGCCGCCGGAGTGCCACGGGAGCAGCGTCACCGACGCCAGGAGCAGCACGCCGAGCACCAACGTGGCCCGGTCGGCGTAGGCCTCGCTCAGGGGGTGATGTCCGGGAGTGCGTCGGGCTCCTTGCTCCGGCGAATGCCGCCGTAGGCCAGGCCGGCGGCCGCCAGGGCGCCGAGGAAAAGGCCGAACTGGCGGTCGAGGGTGATGCAGACCCGCCGGCCGAGGACCGTGCCCGACGCGCAATCCCCGATGATGTACTGAAGCACGATCAACCCGACGGCGACGAGCCCCAGGACCATATGCACCTTGCCCCACGACACGGGCAGCTTCGGCAGCGACGCGGTCGTGAGGCGGGCGAGGGCGATCTGCACGACCATCACCACGGCGATCAGGACCGCGAGGGAGCTGAACGGCGTCGCCCAGCCGTTGTGGGTGGCGCCGCCGAAGCCGAACCAGGGCAGGAACGAGAAGATCAGCAGGGCGATGCCGGATCCGGCGATGATCTGCTCCGCCGATGTCAGCTTGTCGAGGTTCATAGCCCTCCCGCTCGCGAACGACCCAAGTGAAGCACAAAGCCTCGCGGACGCCCGGGGACCCTTGCTACGGTGCAACTGAGGACGTGCGCATCGGAGTTCTGGCATCGGGCAGCGGCACGAACCTGGAGGCCATCCTGGCCGCCCAGGTGCCGGTGGTCGTGGTCGTGGTCGACCGGCCGTGCCGCGCCACCGAGGTCGCCGCCGGCCACGGGATCCCGTCCGAGCTGGTCCCGCGGCGAGCAGACCGCGTCGAGTTCACCCACGCCGTCGTCGACGCCCTCGAGCGCCACGGCACCGAGCTGGTGGCGATGGCCGGGTTCATGACGATCCTCGAAAAGCCCGTCTTCGACGCCTTCCCCGGCCGCGTGCTGAACACGCACCCGTCACTGCTGCCGTCCTTCCGTGGTGCCCACGCGGTCGAGGAAGCGCTGGCCGCCGGCGTCAAGGTCACGGGGTGCACCATCCACGTGGCGACGCTGGAAGTCGACAGCGGGCCGATCCTGGCCCAGGAGGCCGTCCCCGTGCTGCCCGACGACACCGCCGACACCCTTCACGACCGGATCAAGGCGGTCGAGCACCGCCTCTACCCCGAGACGATCCTGCGCTTCGCGGCGGGGGCGTTCGCGTGAGCCCGAGGGCACTCCTCTCGGTGTGGGACAAGACCGCGCTGGTCGAGCTCGCGGCGGGGCTCGCCGAGCTCGGCTGGGAGCTGGTGGCGAGCGGGGGTACGGCCGCGGCCCTGACCGGGGCCGGCATCCCGGTCACGCCGGTCGACGCGTTGACCGACAGCCCCGAGATGCTCGGCGGACGGGTGAAGACTCTGCACCCCAACATCCACGGCGCGATCCTCGCCGACCGGTCGAAGCCCGACCATCGGGCCGACCTCGAGGCCCGCGGCATCGAGCCGATCGACCTGGTCGTCTGCAACCTCTACCCGTTCGCCAGCAACCCGTCGATCGAGATGATCGACGTTGGCGGTCCGACGATGGTGCGGGCGGCCGCCAAGAACCACGCTCATGTCGGGGTGGTCGTGAGCCCGTCCGACTACGGGGCCGTCCTCGATGAGCTTCGTGCCGGCGGCCGGTTGTCCGGGGAGACGCGCCGCCGGCTCGCGCGCGCCGCCTTCGCCCACACCGCCGCCTACGACGCCGCCATCGTCGGGTGGTTCGACCCGCCGGACACGGCCCTGCCTCCGACGATCCACCTCGCCCTCGAACGGGCCGGCGAGCTGCGCTACGGGGAGAACCCCCACCAGGCCGGCGCCCGCTACCGGGCCATGGGCGTCACTGACTGGTTCGACCGGGTCGTGCAGCACGGGGGGATGGCGCTGTCGTACCTCAACGTGGTCGACGCCGAGGCGGCCTGGCGGCTGGCGAATGACTGCATCGTCGGCGACGGCGACGGCGACGGCGTCGGCGACGGTGACGCCGACGGGGACGGCGCGGCGGCGGCGATCATCAAGCACGCCAACCCGTGCGGTGTCGCGGTGGCCCCCGGCATCGCGACCGCCTACGAGCGCGCCTTCGAGTGCGACCCGATGTCGGCCTTCGGCGGCATCGTCGCCCTCACCCGCCCGGTCGACGACGCCCTGGCGGCGGAGATGGTCGCCAACCCCAAGGCCGACGTCGTGATCGCCCCGGCATGGTCGCCCGAAGCTCTCGCGCGTTTCGCCGCCAAGCGCAAGAACACGCGCCTGCTCCAGGCGCCACCGCCGGTCCCCGAAGTGCGCCATGTCCGCCAGGTCGCCGACGGGTGGCTGGTGCAGGAGCCGTACCGGTTCGGCACCGGACGGGACCAGTGGCAGGTCGCCTCCCAGGCTCAGCCCACACCTGAACAGTGGGACGACCTCGAGCTCGCCTGGCGCGTATGCGCCTACGTGCGCTCCAACGCCATCGTCCTGGCCGCCAACGGCATGGCGGTGGGCATCGGCGCCGGCCAGCAGAACCGGGTCGACCCGGGCGAGTTGGCCGTGCGCAAGGCGGCGGGGCGGGCCAAGGGCGGTGCCTGCGCCAGCGACGCCTTCTTCCCTTTCCGCGACGGCCTCGACATGGTCGCTTCGGCCGGCGTGGCCTCGGTGATCGAACCCGGCGGCAGCATGCGCGACCCTGAGGTCATCGCCGCCGCCGACGAGCACGGCCTCGTCCTCGTCTTCACCGGCGAACGGCAGTTCCGCCACTGACGCCAAGCACGAAGCGGGGAGGGAGGCGCCATGAGCGCAGTCGTCATGCACGGGGCACCCGTGGTCGAAGCCGTCCTGGCCGACGTGCGCGAGCGCGTCGCCAAGCTGGCCGAGCAGGGCGTCACCGTCGGGCTGGGCACGATCCTGGTCGGCGACAGCCCGGCCAGCGCCCGCTACGTGGCCAAGAAGCACGAGCTGTGCGCCGAGGTGGGCCTGGTGTCGCAGCACGCCCACATCGCCGCCGACGCCACCCAGGCCGAATTGCTCGCGGCCGTCGAGCGGTTCAACGATGACCCGGGCGTCCACGGCTTCCTGATCCAGAACCCGCTGCCGCCCGGATTCGACTTCAACCAGGCCCTGTCCGCCATCGACCCGGCCAAGGACGCCGACGGCCTCCACCCGGTGAACCTCGGCCTGCTGGCGCTCGGCGCCGAGGCGCCCCGCCCGTGCACGCCGCTGGGCATCCAGGCCATCCTCGTCCACTACGACGTGCCCATCGCCGGCCGCCACGTGGTCATCGTCGGGCGCGGCCCCACGCTCGGCCGGCCCCTCTCGATGCTGCTGTCGCTGAAGGAGCCCAACGCCAACGCCGCGGTCACCGCCGTGCACACCGGGGTCGACGACATCGGCGCCTACACCCGCCGGGGGGACATCGTCGTCGGGGCGGCGGGGGTGCCGAACATGATCCGGCCCGACATGGTCAGGCCCGGCGCCGCGGTGGTCGGCGGCGGCCAGTCCTACGAGGGCAAACGGGTGCTGAGCGACGTGGACGAGTCAGTGGGCGAGGTCGCGGGCTGGGTCACGCCCCGCATCGGCGGCGTCGGGCCGACGACGGTGGCCATGCTCATCCATAACACCGTCGAGGCGGCGGCCCGCCACCAGTAACCTCGCGGCCCGATGGCGCGCATCGCAGACCTCCTCATGCAGGGCCGGACGTTCTCGTTCGAGTTCTTCCCGCCCAAGAACGACGAGGAGCAGGCGACGCTCGTGCGCACGTTGCGCGAGCTCGAGCCGCTCGACCCGTCGTTCGTCTCGGTCACCTACCGGGGCGGCGCCGAGTCCCGCCGCCGCACGTACGACCTCGTCGCCGGCATGCTGCGCACCACCACGCTCACGCCCATGGCCCATCTCACCTGCGTCGTGCACAGCCGCCTCGAGCTGGCCGAGATCCTGGTGGACTTCCGCAAGGCCGGCATCGAGAACGTGCTCGCGCTGGGGGGCGACCCACCGCCCGAAAACGAGGACGGCACGGGCGAGCTCAAGCACGCCATCGAACTGGTCGACCTGGCTCGGGCGATCGGCGGCTTCTCCGTCGGTGTGGCCGCCCACCCCGAGCTGCACCCCAACTCCCACGGCGACCGCGCCTTCGACCGTGACCACCTCGCCACCAAGATGCGGGTCGCGGACTTCGCGATCACCCAGTTCTTCTTCCGGCTCATCGACTACCAGGGCCTGATGGACGACCTCGCCGAGCGGGGCGTCGACAAGCCCGTCCTCCCCGGCATCATGCCGATCACCAACCTCAAGTCGGTACGGCGGATGGCGCAGATGTCGGGCTGCGACGTGCCGCCCGAGATCGTCGCCCCCCTCGAGGCCGTCGCCGACGACGCCGAGGAGGTGCGCCGGGTCGGCATCGCCATGGCCACCGAGCTGTGCCGTGACCTGCTCGACGTCGGCGCGCCCGGCCTGCACTTCTACACGCTCAACCGTTCGAGCGCGACCCGCGAGATCTACGAGAACCTCGGCCTCGCCGCGACCCCCTGAGGAGAAGCGGATCTGCACAGGATCTGCACGGGAGCCGCGGGACCGCTGCACGACTCCGTCCGTACGCTGACGGACAATGACGAGGGTGCTGGTCGTCGAGGACGAGCCGGCCATCGCCGAGGCGGTGGTGACCAGGCTCCGCAGCGAAGGCTTCGAGGCCCAGTCGGTCGGCGACGGGGCCGAGGCAGTGGAGCTGTGCCGGCGGCTCAAGCCCGACCTGGTCGTGCTCGACCTCATGCTGCCCGGCCTCGACGGGCTGGAGGTGTGCCGGCGGATCCAGGCGGAGCGGCGCGTGCCCGTCGTCATGCTCACGGCCCGGGACGAGGAGACCGACCTGGTGATCGGGCTGTCTGTCGGCGCCGACGATTACGTGACCAAACCGTTCAGCCCGCGCGAGCTGGTCGCGCGGATCCGGGCCGTGCTGCGGCGGGTGGGCGATGCCCAGGATGGCGTGGTGTTGCGTCACGGCGGCCTCGAGCTCGACGCGTCGACACGCCGGGTCCGCCGCGCCGGCGCCGAGGTGCACCTGACCCCGACCGAGTTCGACCTGCTCGCCCACCTGCTGGCGCGACCGGGCGTGGTGTTCGGGCGCGAGCAACTGCTGCTGGACGTCTGGGGCTACAAGGACGGCACCGGGCCCCGCACCGTGGACTCGCACATACGGTCCCTGCGGCGAAAGCTGGGCGACGGCGCCATCCGCACCGTCCACGGGGTCGGGTACGGGCTCGGGGCGTGATGCGGCCCCTCGACCGCGTGGCTTCGATAAAGCTCAAGCTCGGCATCGCCATCGTGATCGCGGTGGGGGTGAGTTCGTTGGTGTCCACCGTCGGGTTCCGGCTGGGTGTCCCCATCTGGGTGCGGCCGGTCATCGCCGCTGCGATCGCCCTCGCCCTCGTGCAGGTCCTCGCCCACGGCATGACCTCGCCGCTGCGGGAGATGGCGGCGGCGGCCCGCCGGATGGCCCGCGGCGACTGGAGCCAGCGCGTGACGGCCACCTCGGCCGATGAGGTGGGTGAGCTGGCACGCGCCTTCAACGGCATGGCCGCCGAACTGGAGTTGGTCGACCGTACGCGGAAGGACCTTGTGGCCAACGTCTCGCACGAGCTGCGCACGCCCATCGCGGCACTGCAGGCCCGGCTCGAGAACCTGGTGGACGGCGTCGAGGCACCGAGCCCGGAGTTGCTGGGCTCGATGCTCGACCAGACGCAGCGGCTCGGCCGGCTCGTCTCCCAACTCCTCGACCTGTCGCGGCTCGAAGCGGGAACGATGCCGTTGCGTCGCGAGCCGCTGGATGCGGCGGCCGTGCTCGACGCGGTCGCCGCCGAGGCTCGGCTCCAGTCGCCCGAGCGTGACATCGACGTCCACGTGGGCACGCCCGACCTCCGGGTGGTGGCCGACGCGGACCGGCTGCACCAGGTGCTGGCCAACCTGACGGCGAACGCCATCCAGCATGGGCCACCCGACCGGCCGGTACGGCTCGCGGCATCCACCCACGGGCGGGAGGTCGTGCTCACCGTGACCGACGAGGGCCCGGGAATAGCCGAATCCGACGCCGAGCGCGTGTTCGAGCGCTTCTACCGGGCCGACGCCGCCCGGGCCGGGACGTCGGGCGGCGCGGGGCTGGGTCTGTCGATCGCCCGTTGGATCGTGGACCTGCACGGCGGCGACATCCGGGCGACGCCGAACGATCCACAGGGGTGTGTCATGGTGATCCGCCTACCCGCCGTCGAGGTGCCCACGGTGGGCGCGGGCCGATGACCGACACCGCCGTACGGCCGCCCGACGTCCCGCGCTCGTTCGACGCGGCGCCGCGTCAACTGATCGGCGTCGCCATCGCGGCGGGCCTCGCGTTCGACGTGGGGCTGCGGGGTGGCGTCGCCAACGCCGCCGTCGTCGCGGGGGTCGTCCTGGTGGTCGTCGCGCTCGTCGTGGGCGGTCGTGTCCCTCAGCGGGGCGCCCGCGTCATCGCGTCGGCCGCCATCGTCCCGGCCGTGTTCCTCGGTCTCCGGGCGAGCCCTTGGCTTGCCGTCTCGAACGCCGTCGCGATCGTGGGTCTTCTGCTCGCGGCGATCACCTACGCCCACGCGGGCTCGGTGTTCGACGCGACGCCGCGCCGCGTGCTCAAACGCGGCGGGCGGGCGATCGGGCGCGGCCTGGCCGACCTGCCCGGGCTCCGCCACGCCCTCCCGGCCGTGCGTCCCTCGACCGCAGGCTGGGTCGCGGCCGTGTCCAAGGCGGCGCTCATCACGTTGCCCGTGCTGGCGATCGTCGTGGCCCTCTTGGCGTCGGGGGATGCGGTCTTCGCGCACCTGCTCCTGCCCGACGTGAATCTCGGCCCGATCCCGGGCCACGTCGCCCTCACCCTCGTCATCGGCCTCGTGGTGGTCTGCGCCGTCCTCGCGGCATCGGCGGGCGGCCCGGACACGACCGCGCCCGGTCGGTTCGGCGCCACCGAGGTCGTCACCATGCTGGTGCTGACGACCGCGGTCCTGGGCCTGTTCGTCGTCTCGCAACTGGTCGCCCTCACCGACGCCGGCCGCCGCGTCATCGAATCCGCCGGGCTCACCCCGGCCGAGTACGCCCGCAGCGGCTTCTTCCAGCTGTGCTGGGCGACCGCGCTCCTGCTCGCGCTCCTGGGCTTCGTCCGGGCCGTCGCCGCTGCGGAGGTGATCGGGCGGCGGTCGGTCCGCGCGCTGGGCGCGGCGGTGCCGTTCCTCGCCACCGGGCTCGTCGTCGTGAGCCTGAAGCGGATGGCGCTCTACGACCGGGCCTACGGGCTCACCATGCTGCGCCTGTGGGTGATCGGCGCCGCGGTCTGGATGGGAATCGTGCTGGTGATGGTCGCCCTCCGCAACGCCGGCTACCGCCGCACGCGGGACTGGGTGCTGGCGGCCGCCGTCGCCGCCGGCCTCGCCCTCGTCCTGATGGCGGACGTGACCAACCCCGAGGCGTTCGTCGCCCGGCACAACATCGCCCGGGCCCGCGACGGCGCCGAGCTCGACGCCGAGTACCTCGCCGAGCTGTCCGACGACGCCGTCGGTGCCATCGTGGACGCGGGAGCGACCCTGCCGTGCCGCGCAGGCCGCGACGGGGTCGCCGCGCTCAACCTGTCGGTCGCCCGCGCCGCCGGCACCCGCCGCGCCCTCTGCCCGAAGAGACCCAGCGATCAGAGCCGGTGACGCTTCACTAACCTGCCGCCAATGGGAGAGCGGATCACGGTCGAGCCCGGCGGCCGGCTGCGCGTCCCGGCCGAGCCGATCATCCCCTACATCCGGGGCGACGGCATCGGGGTGGACATCTGGCCCGCGTCCCAGGCGGTCATCGACGCGGCCGTGGCGCGGCTCGGCAAGCGCATCCAGTGGATGCCGGTGCTCGCCGGGCAGCAGGCCTTCGACGAGACCGGCCAGTGGCTGCCGGAGGAGACCGTCACCGCCTTCCGCGACCACGTGGTCGGCATCAAGGGGCCGCTGACCACGCCCGTCGGGGGCGGCATCCGCAGCCTGAACGTCGCCCTCCGCCAGGTGCTCGACCTCTATGTGTGCCTGCGACCCGTCCGCTGGTTCAAGGGCGTCCCGTCACCGGTCAAGCACCCGGAAAAGGTCGACATGGTGATCTTCCGGGAGAACACCGAGGACGTCTACGCCGGCAAAGAGCTCGAGGAGGGCACGGATGGCGCCAAGCGCCTCATCGCCTTCCTGGCCGACGAGTACGGCTGGGACATCCGCCCGGACTCCGGCCTCGGGCTCAAGCCGGTCTCGATCACGGGCTCCAAACGCCTGGTGCGGGCCGCCATCGACT
>JBOGIC010000069.1:0-2281 GCA_050744985.1 Acidimicrobiales bacterium | reverse complement strand
GCGGGCGCCGCCGTTGGGGCGGTGGCCTGGCAGCGGTTCAGAGCCGGCGAAGGATGGTGACCACCTTCCCGTAGACCCGGACGTCGGCGGGGTCGAGGTCGATGGGCTCGTAGGCCGGATTGGCGGGCAGCAGCACGACCCGCGATCCCTTGCGCGTGTAGGTCTTGACCGTGGCTTCCTCGCCGGGGATGCCGGCCACGACGATGTCGCCCTTGTGCGGCTCGTACTCCTGGCGGACGACGGCGTAGTCGCCATCGAGAATGCCCGCGTCGATCATCGAGTCGCCCCGCACCCGCAGCATGAACACCGTGCCGTCACCGGTGAAGTCGGCGGGGACGGGCACCAGCTCCTCGACGTTCTCCTGGGCGAGCACGTCGGTGCCGGCGGCGACATCGCCGACGAGCGGCACGTGGCGCGCCGGCCGCCGCTCGGCCGCGGCGCCCGACGCCGGGTCGTAACGGACCTCGATGGCCCGAGGTTTCGTGGGGTCGCGCCGGAGGTAGCCCATCTTCTGCAAGGAGTTGAGGTGGGCATGGACGGTGGATGTGGAGGTGAGGCCGACCGCCTCGCCGATCTCGCGCACCGACGGGGGATAGCCGCGCTGGCGGGTCTGCGCCTCGATGAAGTCGAGGATCCCCCGTTGCCGGGGGGTGAGGGTGTTTTCGGTCACTTCGGCTCCTCGCTGATTTTCTGACAACTTTCAGCCCCGAACGCATGTTCGTGATGCGAACCGTACCAGCCCGGTGTGACAAAGGCAAACATCCGTTCGTTTCGGGCTTGACGGCGAACGTGCGTTCTGGTTGACTGCGGGTCATGAGCGAACGAGCGTTCGTGAGCCGAACGGGAGGCATGGCATGGTGGCGGTGACGGCCTCCGCCGTTGCCTGGTCGCCCGCCGATGGCGACCGCGTTCGACCGCGTGCACGTCACGAGGTCGTACCGGCGCACCTCTCCGCTAGCACCTATCGCCGCCGCCGGGTCGTTGCCGCCGGCCTGGTGGTCGTGCTCGTGCTGGCCGTGTGGGCTGCGCTGGGTGCTCTCGGGGGCGGACCCCTCCCCGTCCCCGAGCGCCCCGAACGCCTCAAGCCGGGCAGCGAGTACACCGTGCGTCCCGGCGACACGATCTGGTCCATCGCGCAACGGCTCGAGCCGGCCGGCGATCCACGCCCGTTGGTCGACCGTCTCGTTGCGGCCCACGGTGGGCCAACCCTCTATGTAGGCGAACGGTTGCCACTGCCGGCTCCGTAGTGTCGGGCGGATGCCCGACGAGCCGGTGCTGGCCGTGGACGAGATCCAGGGCAACGTCATCCCCGGGTTCAACACCCGGCACCAGGTGCTGCTCGGCGTGCGGTTCGACAGTGCCCCGGCGGCCGCCGAGGGGCGGGCGTGGCTCCGCGCCGTCGTGGCGTCGATCTCGTCGCTGCGGGAGGTCAACGCCGTACGAGACGAGCGGCGGGCCGCCGCCCTGCAGGGGGCGGGGCGGCCGACGAGCCCCGTCCTGACCAACGTGGCCTTCGACATCGGCGGGCTGCGGCTGCTGGCGCCGGCGGCCGACCGGATCCGCGATCGGAGCTTCCGGTTGGGGATGGGCCTCGAGTCCGACCTGGGCGATCCGCAGGATCCGGCCCATCCCGGTCATCCGGGGCAGTGGGTCGTCGGCGGGCGCCCCGACGTCGCGCCGCACGCGCTCGTGGTCCTCGGCGGCGACGACCTCGACGACCTCCGGCGGCACGTCGATCATGTGCGTGAGGCCGGCGGTCGGCTCGTCTACGAGGAAGAGGGCCACATGCTCGACGGCGATATCGAGCACTTCGGCTTCCGTGACGGCGTCTCGCAGGTCGGGGTGCGCGGGCGGCTGCCGGGCGGCATGTACCTGACCCGGCGCTACCTCGACCCGGGCGATCCGCGGGCCGACCGCCTGGCCCGTCCCGGCCAACCGCTCGTCTGGCCGGGCCAGTTCGTGTTCGGCTACCCGAAGCAGCGGGCCGACGACCCGGTGCGGCCGGGGCCGGTGGCGACCGGTGGCCACGACTGGATGGACGACGGGTCGTACCTGGCGTTCCGCCGCCTCCGCCAGGACGTGGCCGCCTTCCGGCGCTTCGTGGCCGAGGAGGCGGCCCGGATCCCCGGTATGTCGGCCGAGCGCCTGGCCGCCCTCGTCGTGGGGCGCTGGCCACGCGGCACACCGGTCATGCGCAACCCCGCCAGCGACGACGAGACGGCCGACTCGGGTCACGACCGGTTCGCCGTGAACGACTTCTCCTACGGCGACGACCCGCTCG
>JBOGIC010000068.1:0-4609 GCA_050744985.1 Acidimicrobiales bacterium | reverse complement strand
CGCCGGGCCATGCTGTGGGCCGGCGCGGGCATCGTCGCCGGCTCCGACCCCGAAGCCGAGTGGACCGAGACCCAGGCGAAGCTTGAGCCGATGCTGCGCGCGCTGGTCCGCGTGTAGTCCGCCGCGGTCGGCCGGACCCAGATCCGGCGGCCGACCCGGCGCCGCCAACTCCTTGGGTCGATCGATGGGCGTACGCCCCACGCCCGACATCCCGGCGCCTCGCCGACGGCTACCGAGAGGGGCATCTCGTCGTTGGGGCCTTCGATGAGCCGGCCGCGGATCACGTTCGCCCCGAGCGCCGGCACGCCGACGCCCAGAGTCAGACATTTAGGGTCCCGAGCCGAACAGGCTGTCGCAATATTCCACGGCAGACACTTGGCGGCCACAACATCTTGGGGCCGACGTGCCTGGCGGGCCATCTGTGGGCGTTCGCCAGGATCCCGCCGCCATTCTGCGACAGCCTGCGAAGCGCCGGAACCGACGACCATTATCGAGCGTCGGAGCCGCATGACTTCGATGCTCCTATCGTTGTCAAGTAGCTATTTCGTGGCGGGCGCTGAGTGCGTGGCAGGACAGGGATGAGTCACTCGCACGAGGCGGGACAGGCTCTTATTAGGCCATGGCATCCAGCGCCGACCGGGGGTCGATTGTGGCTTCGAGCGGCGGACCGGCAGATCGAAATCAGGACAGCCCCCGAGGAGCGTCAGCCGGTTATAGAGCCAAGCCCGCCGCTCGAAGCGATCAGTGGCGTGGGAGGTAGTAGTAGACCTCCCGGGCGACGTAGCGCTTCAGGACGCGCATGATCTCGAGCTTCGAGCGGCCCTCGGCGGTCCGCCGCTCGACGTAGGCGCGGGTGCGGGGCTCGTGGCGCATGCGGACCATGACGATCCGCCACAGGGCGGCGTTCGCCTGGCGGTCGCCGCCACGGTCGAGGCGGTGACGGGTGACCTTGCCCGAGGACGCCTCGATGGGTGCCACGCCACACAGGTGGGCCCAGGCCGCCTCGCTGCGGATGCGTTCGGGGTTGTCCCCGGCCGCCACCAGCAGCGCCGCAGCCGAGTCCACGCCCACGCCGTAGAGCGAGAGCAGGTCGTCGCCAACCTTGTCGACGAGCTCGGCGAGCAGCTCGTCGAGGGCGGCCCTCTCCTCATCGAGGGCCAGCACCCGCCGCCCCAGGCTGCGCAGCGCCACCTTGGTGGCGAAGGTCACTGGGTCGCCCCCGGGCCGGGGGCGCAGGGAGGCGACCTCGATGGCCACGGCCTGCGTCGTCAGGCCCTTGAGTCGCTCCCGGAGCTGGTCAGGGGCGGTGAAGGACAGGTGGCGGATCTGATTCAGGGCCTTCACTCGAGCGGCACGGGCGCTGCGACGGGCCACCACCAGGGCCCGGATGGCCTCGACGCTGCCGTCACGGTGCTTGGCCGCGCCCATGGCCCGCCCCGACTGCGCGGCCCGCGCCGCCTCCACCGCGTCGATCGGGTCGGACTTGCCTTGGCGCCGGCGGAGCTGGCGGTTGGGGCGGTCGACCTCGGCCACGGCCACGCCAGCGGCCCGCAAGTGACGGGCCAGCCCGGCGCCGTAGGAGCCGGTCCCTTCCACGCCAACGAGGGCCACCGGGCCGAAGGTCCGTAGCCAGCCCAGCAGGTCGCGGTAGCCGACGGCGCACGCCACGAACTCCTTTACGCCGAGCACGCCGCCGACGGGGTCCAGCGCGGCGGCGACGTGGGTGTCCAGGTGCGTGTCGACGCCGCCGGTCACAGGCCGTTCGGCCTCTACGATGGTCATTGCCGTCCCTTCTCTCTCATCAGGTCAAGGGGTGGCACGCGCCTCCCGGGACGGCGGACGTGATGGACCGACCTGCGCCAACAGGACGAACCGTCACACCGCCCGAGCGGTGAGCGCCAGGTGAATCTCTGGACCTCGGTCGACGAACTCCTGCTCAGACAACCGAAGCGTCAGCTTCGAAATGAGGTCAGGCCGAGGCCCAGAGGCGCCTGACCGTAGCGCCACACCAGCCGGTGCGGGTGGACCCTCGTTTCAGGCACACCCCATCATCCCTGCCGGATACCACGCGGAGGCAATGACGCCACGAAGCAGAGATCACATGACTCCGGAACGCTGGGCTACAAGAGCGCGGCTGAGAGTCGACGCACTCTCCTCGCGCGTACCGCTCCGTCCGTAGGGGGCGAGGTAGGATCCGTTCTACCAGCGCTCGTCGATCTCACTCGACTCGTCGTGTAAAGGCAGGGGACGGTGGCCTCGACTGACTCGTCACATAGATTTCGGACGGTAGAGTTTAACCGACTTTGCGAGGAGTTGCTCGACCACGGGACAGTCCCGATCCGATCCCGTTGGACCCCTGATGACGCTGGGGAATTCGTCTTACGGTCTTCACCCCACAAACTGACCGGCTTTGTTGCCGAAGCACCAGTCGTCGCGGTCATCGGCGCTGGATGTTCTATCCCATCCGGCATCCCGGGAGCGTGGGACCTCAAGAGCGATCTCCTGAAGCGGATTTGCCCTCGATACATCAATGCAAATGTACTTGACGCTGAACTTCGCCACGGCGACCGAGTACGAGACCTTGACACGGCAACGCTCGAAGAAGTGACGCAAGTTGCGTGTAAGTATGCATCTGTGCGGCGAATAGTTAATGACTTCCTCCGCGAAGTATGTCTTCTACCCGGCCCTGATGAGGTGCCGCCGCCCGTATTGCAGTATGAACTCTTGGCTCATCTGGTCCGACAAGGATTCATCGACCATGTCATTTCGTTCAACTTCGACGAACTCTTTGACGAAGCGTTCATCAACGAGCTCGGCGGCGCATCGTCCCGTGTTGTCACTGAACGCGATCTGCTCTTTCACAAGTCCGCAACCGGTACGCCCTTCTTGATCAAGCCACATGGGACGATCTCCTCTCCACTGTCCCTCCGCTTCACGCGCGGCGACGTCGAGACGTTCCCAGAAGCGCTGGCTGAGTTCATCACAGACAGGATTCTCCCACCGCCGAACACCCGAGCTATCAGCGGAGTACCAATCGGTGCGACCATCATCGTCGCCGGTTTCTCGATGCGGGATCCGGCTTTCAATGAGATCTTGCAGTCCTCACAGGTTCAACGACTCTACCGCATTGACGTCTCACAGCCATCAAAGGTCAACTACTCCGCCAGTGGGCCACTCCCAGCTCCCCTTCCTGAGGTCGCCATGCTCCATCCTTCGGGCGTGATGCTCCTCGACTTGATCTGGCAGAGGCTTGAAAAGCTTGGCCGGCAGCGCGGTTACGTCCTACCCGGGCTCGCACGCCACCGTGCACTTTGCTGGATCTTCGGTCGCGGCAGAAGAGCAGGTTCGCCGATCAGCACTGAGGCACGGACACGGGCCGACATAGTTTTAGCGGCCGCACGCGCCAAGGGCCAGGTGGCTCTCGATGCTCTGGCCATGAATCCGCGCATTTCGCGGTATTCTCAAAGTGCGTCAGACCTGATCGACCTTGCTAGTCGCAGCCTCTTGCAGGGGATGGCGGAGACCTCCGCCCTAGAAGGAAGGACGTACCAGGTCCGCGACGCTGAGGTGCTGGTCTCTAACCTTGTTGAGATTCAGCGGTTGTTTGGGCGTCGGGAGTCTTCGGCTCGAGACGCCCTAAGGAAGTGTGTCGATGAGCTGATTGCTGGGGACGAGGTAGCGATCGCTAGGGAAGATGATCCACTCAACCGATTCCAGTTCCGTTCGGCCGAGCCGATTCGCTCAGCCATCGAGATGCGGCAACGAACACTTGAGATCCTACAGCACCCGGATGTAAAGCGCATCCTCGCGATCACCGAAAGTGGTTACTGGCTTACCCAACCCTGGGTGCGCCAGGCCATGGCCTTTAGACAGGAGAGCGGACTTACTCCACTAACGTGTGAAGTGATTAGCGTTCGACCCGATGAGATGCCACCGCTGAGTCGCGTCTTCACCGATGTCCGGAAGTATTCGATTCCACTTGCCACAAGTGCGACGGCTCCTGTCGGACAGCTCGCCATTCATTGGTGGGAGCATAACCGACACCTCACCCTCGGCTTAGCTGGTTACGATGCATCAACTTCGGACGCGGTGGCCGGAATCTACTTCCTGCGGCGCCAGAATAATCCGCTGATTCATCCCGTCTATGTAACGGATTTCACCGATATTGCAATCCTCAAGGATGTGTTTTGGCGTTACCGGATGAAGCACTTCAGGCGGCGTGCCTATGTCTCAGCGCTTCGCGAGGCTCAGGCTGACGAGGCAATCAGGATAATGGAGTCAGCCCTCATGCGAGAAGGCGCAGAAGTTCGAGCCCATTTTTCATCGGCCATCGCGGATCTGCCTCGCCTCGTGAAACTCGACTCAGATTCTGTTGTACTTGGAGCGTACGTACGGGGAGTATTCCTGGATACCGATCTTCTTGTCGGTATTCTCGCATTTACAGACAAAGGATTCGTACACTCTCCGTTCCGGCAGCGAACGGTCAGAATTGACGTGGTGGCCGTGGAACCCGCTTGGCGGCGATGTGGAATCGGCCGGCTACTGATTGAGGCATTTGAGGATCGAGTCTCGCCCCACGGCGGCCGTACAATTGTGCAGACTAAAGGGT
>JBOGIC010000067.1:0-5885 GCA_050744985.1 Acidimicrobiales bacterium | reverse complement strand
GTCGTGAAGACCGTGCCGTTGAACAGCAGGATCAACGGGATCTCGCCGCCGTCGAGGGCGTGCATGTACTTGGCGCCGGTGACCTCGAAGTCGTACGTGCACGGCACCGGCAGCTCGACCTCGGTCGTGCCCGAGAAGCCGGCCACGACCGTCGACGCGTGGGTCCAGAGGAACGGCTTGAGCGAGTCGCCCCACTGCGGCGTCTCGCCGAACAGCGCCAGCAGTCGCTCCTCCTCGGCGTGGTCGTACCGGCGGCGCTGCGGTTCGATCCGGATCTGGCAACGGAGCGCGAGGGCGTGGACATCGCGGCCCTCGGGCGCGGTGACGTTCAGCTGGAACACGAGCGTCGGCGCCGCGGCATACCGGTCGGGCTCGGCGCCGGCGACCGCGAACTCCAGCTCGGCGCTCACTTGGCCCGTCGCGTCAGCTCTTCGAAGAACGCGTCGATGGCGCGGTGCGCCTCGGTCCCGCCGTCGAAGCCCTTCCACAGCACGCGGAGGTGCCCGACCAGCTCGTAGCACGTGTCGATCGGCACCAGGTAGCAGTCGGGCTCACCCTCTTTGGGCACCCGCACGAGCAGCGCCTCGACGTCGTCTTCGAGGGTGAGCATGGCCGGATCGGCGTTGCGGATCCGGTCCCACGCGTCCAGCGGCAGCAATGATTCCGTCGCGCCGGCCGGGCTGGGATAGAACCCGTGGACGTCGCCGCTGTCCGACGAAGCGAAGAAGAAGGCGACGCCCACGGGAATCTGCAGGCCCTCCCACTCCGATCGGGGCAGTACGGCGGAAGGCAGGTTGAGGTACCGCTCGGGCACGACCTTGAAGTGACCGCCACCTGCGCCGCCGGGGAGGAAGAGCAGGTAGCACGGCCGGCACGTGCACATGAGGCTGCGGTTCTTGACGTCGACGGCGTGGCTGTGGTCCTCGGAGATCTCGACGCCGCACATCTCGCAGCGCTCGCCGGGCCGCGGCCGCGGCCGCCGGAACCGCTCGAGGACGTCGACCACACCGGTGTTGTCGCGCGCACCGGCAGCCGGCGAGACCGAGCGCGCCAGGAACGACAGGGGGTTGCCGTTGTCGCTCATGCCCGGGTCGGGCCGAGCGTGACGAGCGTGGGCGGAGGCGCCGGCTCGGGCTCGGGTTCGACGGCGCCCTCGACGTCGATCGTCGTGAGCTCGGGTGTGGCCTCGCGAATGGCGCGGGTGACCGCGTCACGCAGGGTGACCGACGAGGACGGGCACCCGTCGCAACTGCCGAGCAGTCGTAACCGGACGGTGCCCGCGCCCTCGTCGATCTCCAGCACCTCGACGTCGCCACCGTGTGAACCGAGATACGGCCGCACGTCGTCGAGGGCGGACTGAAGCCGCTCCTCCACGGTGTCGGGGTGCAGTCCGTGCAACAGCAGCAGGCTGGCAACCAGCTCGTCGTCAACGAGCTGGCGGGTCAGCGACGGACCGCCGGTGCGCACCACCGCGGCCAACCCGGCACCGTACAAGTCAGTTACGAGAGCGAGCACCTCCTCGACCCGGTGCCACATCACCGGGTCGAGGCCGGACCGCAACTCCCCTACGAGCTGTTCGATCCGGTCGCCTACCGCCCTGATGTTCGAAGGGGTCACTCGACGTTGTGCACCATCGTCGGCGAGTGGAGCTTGCGCAGCGTCTTGCCCTTGCCGAGGAACATGTGCACGCCACACGGCAGGCACGGGTCGAAGCTGCGGACCGCCCGCATGATGTCGATGCCCTTGAAGTGCTCGCGGTCGTTCTCTTCGAAGATCGGCGTGTTCTGCACCGCGTCCTCGTAGGGCCCGGGCGTGCCGTATACGTCGCGGGGGTTGCCGTTCCACGGCGTGGGCGGGTACGGGTGGTAGTTGGCGATCTTGCCTTCCTTGATCACCATGTGGTGGGAGAGGACGCCGCGGACGGCTTCGGTGAACCCACAGCCGATCGCCTCCTCGGGCACTTCGAACGGCTCCCACGTCTTGGTGTGGCCCTGCTTGACCTCGGCCAGCGCGTTCTGCACGAACGTGAGGGCCGCGGCCGCGGCGTAGGCCTGGAAGTAGCTACGGGCGCGGTTGCGCTCGATGGCGTTGGACCACTTCGGGATCTTCCACTCGAGGGTCATCTCGGGCTTGAGGGCGGTGCGGGGCAGGTGGATCTGCACGCTCTTGCCCGTCGCCTTGATGTAGTCGGTGTTGACCAGGCCCGACAGCGCCGTCGACCAGAGGCGGGCGATCGGCCCACCGCCGGTGTCGAGGGCCAGGTGGTCCTTGCCGTCGAACCAGCGCGGCGCCATGACCCAGCTGTAGTTCGTGTCGAAGTCGCGCTTCTGCGGCATCGGGATCGTGTGCTGGTTCCAGGGGTGCCGGCGGTCGACGGGGTTCCCGAGCGGGTCCTTGTCGACGAACATCGGCTGGTCTTCCCAGTCCTGGTAGAACGAGTGGCCGAGCAGGATCCGGATCCCCAGGTTGATGTCGACCAGGTCGTTGGTGACGAGCTTGCCGTCGACGATGACTCCGGGCGTGACGAACATCGCCCGGCCCCACTCGGTCATGTCGCGGTAGTTGAAGTTGCAGACCTCGGGGTCCTGGAAGCTCCCCCAGCAGCCGAGCAGCGTGCGGCGGAAGCCGACCTGCTCGTAGCCGGGCATGGCCTCGTAGATGAAGTCGAAGAGGTCGTCGTGCATGGGCACGACCTTCTTCATGAACTCCACGTAGCGCATGAGGCGGGTGTAGTAGTCGGTAAAGAGCTGGATGGTCGCGGTCGTGCCGACGCCACCCGGGTACAGGGTGGAGGGGTGCACGTGGCGGCCCTCCATGAGGCAGAACATCTCCCGTGTCCAGCGGCTGACCGCCAGCGCCTCTCGGTAGAACTCACCCGAGAACGGGTTAAGCGACCGCATGATGTCGGCGATCGTGGCGTAGCCGTGGTCGGCCGCGTGCGGCGCCTCGGTCTCCTCGGCCAGCGCGAGCACGCCCGGGTTGGTCTCGGCGATCATCTTCTCGCAGAAGTCCACCCCGACCAGGTTCTCCTGGAAGATGTTGTGGTCGAACATGTACTCGGCCGCCTCGCCGAGGTTGACGATCCACTCGCCCAGGTGCGGAGGCCGCACGCCGTAGGCCATCTGTTGCGTGTAGCACGAGCACGTCGCGTGGTTGTCACCGCAGATCCCGCAGATGCGGCTGGTGATGAAGTGGGCGTCGCGCGGGTCCTTGCCCTTCATGAAGATGCTGTAGCCGCGGAAGATCGAGGACGTGGAGTGGCACTCCTCCACCCGGCCGGTGCCGAAGTTGATCTTCGTGTAGATCCCCAGGCTCCCGACGATGCGGGTGATCGGGTCCCACGCCATCTCCACGACTCCGTTGCTGCCTGCCGCTGCCGGTGCTGCCTTGGTCGTCCTCGTTGTTCTGGTCGCCACGGTTCCGCCTTCCCCCTTTGTGTTGTGGGTTGAACTGGTGTGTGTGTCGGGGCGGGGCGCGTCAGCGCCACTCGCCGCGGTAGCCGGTGAGCAACCGCTGGCCTTTGGAACGCCACTTGGGCTCGGTGTCCACGGTCTTGGCCGTGATCTCTCGCAGGCCTCGGATCACCGAGCCGTACAGCCCGCTCGCCGCTGTGGACACCTTGCCGCCCGGCGGCTCGTCCATGAACGGCATGAACTTGTCGGGGAAGCCCGGCATCGTGCAGCCGATGCAGATGCCCCCCACGTTCGGGCAGCCACCCACGCCGTTGACCCAGCCGCGCTTGGGCACGTTGCACTTGACCACCGGGCCCCAGCATCCGAGCTTCACGATGCACTTCGGCGATCCGTACTCGGTCGCGAAGTCGCCCTGCTCGTAGTAGCCGGCCCGGTCACAGCCCTCGTGCACGGTCTGGCCGAACAGCCACGTGGGTCGGAGAGCGTCGTCGAGGGGAATGAGGGGCGCCTGGCCCGTCGCCATGTACAGCAGGTAGAGGATGGTCTCGGACAGGTTGTCGGGGTGCACCGGGCAGCCGGGCACGTTGACGATCGGCAGTCCCGCCTTCGACTTCCATGTCCACCCGAGGTAGTCGGCGACGCCCATGGCGCCCGTGGGGTTCCCGGCCATGGCGTGGATGCCGCCGTAGGTCGCACAGGTCCCGACCGCGAGCACCGCCGTCGCCTTCGGCGCCAGGCGGTCGAGCCACTCGCTCGTCGTCATGGGCTGGTCGGTCTCGGGGTTGTTCCCGAACCCGCACCAGTAGCCCTCACGCTTGATCGCCTCGTTGGGGATCGAGCCCTCGACCACGAGCACGAACGGCTCGAGCTCGCCGCGCTCGGCCTTGAAGAACCACTCGATGAAGTCGTCCGCGCCGCCGACCGGCCCGCACTCGTAGTCGATCAGCGGCCAGTGGACGGCGATCTTCGGGAGGCCCGGGAGGGCCTGCAGTGCGATCTCTTCGATGCTCGGCTGGGTCGCGGCGGTGAGAGCCACCGAATCGCCGTCACAGCTGAGTCCCGCATTGATCCACAAGATGTGGATCACCGTCTCTTTCGCCGGAGCCGCCTTTGCTGGAGCCACGTGCCAGGTCCCCCTTTTGCGACGAATCGAGGCGCGCGCCACGCGACGCACTACCTCGGCTTGCTCTGATTGGTTACACACTTGCGCACTTCACCGGGCGTGTCAGTACCGATGATGGACAAGTAACTGACCAATGACTACAGGTTCCTCGGTGATGTTCGATGACTGTATGACGCGAACCACTACTGGATTAGGCGCCGAATCGACCGGTTTGCTCCTCCGATCGGCATGCCGTACCCTGCCTCCACGTTCTGCCCGTCGGCAACGTCAGGAGGCACCAATGCCAGCCGATCTCACCGGATGGTTTGTCGGTTATGTGCTCGCCGCCGCCGTCATCGTCGTGGTGGTGGGCCTCATCGGCTGGATCCTGTCGCTGGCGCGCCGGATAGGCGTGCAGGCGCTCGAGATCGTCGACACGCTCGCCGACATCCGCGTCACGACGGCACCGATCCCGACCGTGGCCACGCTGAACACCAAGCTGGGCAACGTCGTCAACGGGGCCACGACCGCCCGGGTCGCGCTGGTGGGTGAGTGATGATCGCCGACGTTGCTTCCGATCACCAGGCGATGTGGTGGATCACCCTGGGCCTGGGCGTCGTCGTCATGTCGGCGGCCATCCTCCTCCTGCAGCTGCTGGTCGTGTTCGTCAAGGACATCGACACCGCCGTCGATTCCGCATGGGAGGAAGCCGGCGGCGTCGCCACCCAGACGGCGACCACGTGGATGCTCAACGACACCGTTTCGCTCGTGGGCGAGCTGCGGGACGAGACCGACCGCCACGCCCGAGCCCTGACCGCCGCCGCAGGAGGTACGTGATGACCCTACGGGTCGCGTTGTCCGTCGCCGAGATCGTTCTGTTCGTGGCGGCCGTCGCCTACTTCCTCATCCGCCTCACGAAGATCCTGACCCACATCGGCGACACGCTCGAGAAGATCGGCGAGGGCGTCGTCGCGATCGAAGGTCACACCCGCATCCTGGGCCCGGGTACCGACGAGATCAACGCCCGCCTGCGGGCCACCGCCGGCAACCTCGAGCAGGCCGCGATCGCCGCGGAGGCACTCGCCCGCTGACCCGGGAGGAGCTGTTCGACGCCCTCCGCCGAGCCGACCGGGGGGACGGCGACGTCGTCTACATCGCCCGTCACGGCGAGGACTACGCGCTGGAGGCGGGTGGGCAGCCCGATGCCTGGCTCTACTACGGCGGCCGGTTCCCGCCGCCGTCGGACGACGCCGCCTTCGCCGCCTTCTTCGACGATCTCCTCGCCGAGATGGAGTCGATGGTCGGCGGCGCCGACCGCTGCCGCTGGCCCCTCGACGCCCCCTGGCCCGATCACACCCACTGAGTGTGCA
>JBOGIC010000066.1:0-3465 GCA_050744985.1 Acidimicrobiales bacterium | reverse complement strand
CCCAACCCGCGTCTCCGGGGCCGTGCGCACGCAGCTGGCCGTCCCGCTGGCCGCCCACCTAGCCGACGACAGGCTGCCCGACGACAGCGGGGCCTGGAGGGGTGCGGAGGCGTGGCGGTCGTGCCGTCACCGGCGGAGCACGATGCGCCCCGCGATCAGCGTCGTGGTGTGTACACGCGACCGGCCCGACATGCTCGCGACCTGCCTTCCGCGGCTGCGGTCGCTCGACTACGGCCTCTACGAGGTCGTCGTGGTCGACAACGCGCCGTCCACCGACGCCGCCCGGCAGGTCTTCGAGCGCACGGTCGGCGACGACGCGCGCTTTCGCTACGTCCGGGAGGACGCGGCGGGCCTCTCGCGCGCGCGCAACCGAGGACTGGCGGAGGCCTCGGCCGCGTGCGTGGCCTACACCGACGACGATGTGCTCGTCGACATGTCGTGGCTCGACGGTATCGCCGCCGGTTTCGCCCGGGACGCTGCCGTCGGGTGCGTCACCGGCCTGGTGCCCCCCGCTCAACTCGACCACCTGTCCCAGCACTACTTCGACCGGCGATTCCCCTGGGGCCGGCGCATGGAACCCCGGGTGTACACGGCCGGCAACGGCCGGTCGTCGCTGTACCCCTACAGCGCCGGACTCTTCGGAACGGGTGCCAATTTCGCCGTCGACCGGGACCTGATGCTTGCTCTCGGCGGCTTCGACGAGGCGCTGGGCGCGGGGTCGCCGGCTCGAGGCGGCGAGGACCTCGATGCCTTCGTCCGCATCCTGCGCGCCGGCCGATCCATTGCGTACGAACCGTCCGCCGTCGTCTGGCACGTGCACCGCAGCGATCGCCGTGCCCTGCGCCGCCAGCTGTTCACCTACGGCGAGGGGCTCAGTGCGTTCATCACCAAGTACCTGGTCGACGCCCACACGACGAGGGAGATCCTGCCTCGCCTGCCCGCTGGCGTCCGCCAGCTCGTGCGCATGTGGAGCCCGGTGACCCTCGACGGACCGGCGCCTCCGACCCTCATCCTCGCCGAGGGCCTGGGCATAGTGGCCGGGCCGCTCGCCTACGCCCGCAGCCGGCGGGCGGTCACGGTCGGAGGCCCCCGCTGACGGGTGTGGGCGGCTCGCCGGCAGGGCGGCTGACGACGGCCCCGATCCTGCGACGGGCCGGTCCGGTCCCCACGCCGGCGCGGCGGTTCACGGCCTCGGATCTCCTCCTGCCCGCCTCGCTCGTCGTGTGGTTGATCGCCCTCCGGGGAACCCGGATCGACGCCATCGACGATTGGGGCCTCTTCGCCGCGCTGCCCGTGCTGTTCTACCTGGCGCTGGCCCTGCTGGTCGGCTCCATCGCCATGGCGCTCACGGCGGCGCAGCCGTCATCCCTTCGCCTCGGCGCCCATGTCGTCGCCCTGGTGCTGATGCTGCACGGCACGGTGCCGTTGCTGTTCCCGCAGGCGAACTACCCGTGGGTCTACAAGCATGTGGGCGTCGCCGGGTACATCGACGCGCACGGCGCGCTCGACCCGTCCGTCGACATCTACCAGAACTGGCCCGGCTTCTTCGCCGTGGCGGCGTGGTTCACGCGGATCGCCGGCGCCGACAGCCCCCTCGAGTTCGCCAAATGGGCGCCGGTGTACTTCAACCTCCTGTTCTGCCTCGAGCTCGCCTTCGTGTTGTGGGCGCTGCCGCTGAGCCGCCGGGCTCGCTGGCTGGCGGTGTTCCTGTTCGTCGCCGCCAACTGGGTGGGCCAGGACTACTTCGCCCCCCAGGCCCTGGCCTTCGTCCTCTGCCTCGCCGCCTACGGGATCGTGCTGCGGTGGCTGCGCCCCGGCCGGCGACTGTCGGCTCTGCGTTCCGCCGAGGGACTGGTGCGCCGGCTCCTCCGAGCGCCGCCGCCGTCGTCGTCGCCGGCCGCCGAGCACGTTGTGGCCGCGCGCCCGCCCGCCTTCGTGCTCGGCGCCCTGTTCCTCATCTTCTCGGTGGTCGTCGTCACCCACCAGCTGTCGCCGTTCCTGGTGCTGTTCGGGGTCGGCCTGCTCACCGCCGCCGGCCTCGTGCGACCGCGCTGGGTCGTCGTGGCGCTGGCCGCGCTGGCCCTGGGCTACTTGGCCCTGCACCTCGGGTTCCTGCGCAGCGAAGGCCACCTGCAGGGGAACCCGTTCAATCCGCGGGAGGTGCTCGGGGCCCTCAGCAACCCCTTCGACAACGCCCACACCGTCGGGTTCAAGACACCCGACCCGCAGGCGGGCCGCCGGATCACGGCGCTGGCGTCCCCGCTGCTCATCCTCGGCCTCTGGGTGCTCGCCGCCTTCGGCGCCGCCCGCCGGTTCCGCGCCGGCCGCCCCACCCTCGTGCTGGCGATCCTCGCGGCGGCGCCGGCCGTCGTCATCCTCGGGCAGAACTACGGCGGCGAGGCCATCTTCCGGATCTACCTCTTCTCGCTGCCATGGACGGTGGCGCTGGCGGCGTCGGCGCTCGGGCCGCGTCGGGATGACGGGCAGACTTGGAGCCGGCGCCGAGTGGTGCTGGTGGCGGCGGCGCTGGCCGCTGTCACCGCCCTGTTCATGTCCGCCTTCTACGGCTCGCTGGAGCTGTACCGGGTACGCCCCGGTGCGGTGGCGGCCAGTGCCTACTTCTTCGACCATGCCCGTCCGGGGAGCGTCATCGGCCTGGTCTCGTCCAACGTCCCGGCGCGGCTGGGCGCGAACTACGACCAGTTCACCCGCGGGGCGACGCCACCGCCGCTCAGCACACTCGAGGAGTTCCTGCACCACCCGCTCGGGCCCGGCGACCTCCCGACCCTGTCAGGGCTGTACCGCGACCACGACGGGAGCACGCCGGGGGACCTCTACCTGTGGCTCAGCGACGACCAGCAGGTCTACGTGGAGGTCCTGGGCCTCATGCCGGCGGGCGCCCTGGCCGGTCTCGACCGGGCCCTCGCCTCCTCGCCCGAGTGGCAACCGTTCTTCCGCAACGCCGACTCTGTCATCTACCGCTTCGTCCCGACCGACGGTCACCCGGCGGCGTAGTGGTTGGCGACCTGCGCCGGGGTCAGCGCCCGGGCGTAGACGGCGACCTCGTCGATCCTCGCCGCGAGGAGCTCGCTCGTGGTGTCGGTCGACCCGAACACGACGGGCCGGGTGTTGGCGTTGAGGCCCTTCTGGAACGAGTCGGTGGCGACCTGCACGCCGTTGACGAAGAGCCGTTGGGTGCGGCCGTCGAACGTCCCGACGACGTGGTAGGTCTGCCCGGCGACGATCGGCGCCGGGCCCTGCACCCGCCGGCGCGTCGTGCCCTTGACGGTCGTGAACTCCAGTCGTGGGCCGTTGAGCTGCAGGCTGTAGGAATCGCCCTTGGCGACGATCGTGTCGAGCCTCCCGGCCGGCGGCACCACCGACGGGCGGACCCACGCCTCGAGCGTCACGCCTGAGGCCGGGCTCAGCCCGGGAGCACTGGGGACGGCCACGAAGTCGTTCACG
>JBOGIC010000065.1:0-2629 GCA_050744985.1 Acidimicrobiales bacterium | reverse complement strand
GGCCGTCGTGGCCGTCGTCCGGGAAGGGTTGTCCAATGCCGCCCGTCACGCCGCCGCCTCCCGGGTCGAGGTGCGCGTCACCTGTACCGACCACCTGACCGTGCGCATCCGCGACGACGGTGTCGGCATCGCACCCGAACCTCAACGGTCCAGCGGGCTGCGCAACCTCACCGACCGGGCCGAAGCGCTGGGCGGCACGCTCTCGGTCGAGCCCGGGCCGAGCGGCGGCACCCTCCTCGTCTGGTCCGTCCCTCTCACCTGACCCGCTCGGCGTCCCGTTGGGATCGGCGCACCTTCAGCAGGTCGGTCCGCGTGCAGATGCCCACCAGCCGGCCGTCGTGCACCACCGGCACGTGCTCGATGCTTTCGTCCATCATGACGTGAAGGGCGGCGAGGGCGGGGTCGTCCGGGCCGACGGCGACCACGTCCGCGCTCGCCACCGTCGTGATCGCCATACCGTCGTCGATGCCGTCCCGGAGGACGTCGCCGCGGGCGACGATGCCGGCGAGGGAACCATCCCCACCCAGCACCGGGTAGGCGCCGTGCCCAGGGTCGAGGAACAGCCGGCGGGCGTCGGCCACCGTGGCGGCGACCGGCAAGGTGATCACCGGCGCGGACATGATCTTGCGCACGGGGGTGGTCGTGAACGGGTCGACGCCGAGGAACCGGCCGACGCGTAGACCGCGACGGCTCAGCTTCTCGGTCATGAGGCTCTGCTCGCTCAGGGCGTTGAAGACGAGGTCGGCGATGACGGTGGCGAGCATCAGCGGGACGATCACGTTGTAGTCCCCGGTCAGCGCGAAGACGAACACGATGGCGGCGAAGGTCGCCCGGGTGGCGGCGCCGAAGGTGGCCGCCATGGCGACGATCGCAAATGCGCCCGGCGCGATGTCGGGGCCGGGAAGGGCGGCGTTGAGCCCCGCCCCGACGAGGGTGCCGAAGGCGGCGCTCATGAGCAGGATGGGCGCCAGGGTCCCGCCGGACGTCCCCGAGCCGAGGGCGAACCACCAGGCGACGAGCTTGGCCAACGCCAGGGCCGCGAGCGCGGTGAGCGCCAGGCGGCCGTCGAGGACGGCGCTGATCTGGTCATAGCCCACACCCAGGGCACGCGGCACCACCACGCCGACGGCGCAGAACCCGAGGGCGCCCAGCACCGGATGCCAGAACTCGCCCACAGGCAGCCGCCGGTACGCCCGCTCGACGAGGAACAGGCCCTTGCTGATCAGCACCGCGAGCAGGCCGCACGCTAGCCCGAGGAGGACGAAGGCCGGGAGGACGCTCAGGCCGGCATAGTCGTGGGGCGGCACCTCGAACAGCGGTCCCGGACCGAACAGGGCCGTGTGCATGGCCGCGGCGACGCCCGACGCGACCACGAGCGGCACGAGCGCCCGCGCCGAGAACTCGAACAACAGCAGCTCGATGGCGAGCACCGCCGACGCCAGGGGTGCACCGAACGTGGCGGACATCCCGGCGGCCGCCCCGCACGCGAGGAGAATCTTGCGCTCGGCGGGTGACACCGGCAGGAGCTGGCCCAGGAGAGATCCGAGCGATTCACCCGTGACGATGATGGGCCCCTCGGCGCCGAACGGCGCGGCAGTGCCGATGGCCACGGCCGCCGAGACCGGCTTGGCGACCGCGGTGCGGGGCGCGACGCGGCTTTGCCGGGTGAGCACGGCCTCCATCGCCTCGGGGATCCCGTGGCCCCGTATCACGGGGGCCAACTTCGCCAGCAGGCTCACCACCAACCCGCCAAGGGCGGCCACGACGAACAGGCGCGGTCCGGGGTGGAAGGTGGCATAGGACGGTGGCGAGAAGGTGGTCCGGCCGAAGACGGCGACGCCGTTGATGAGGTTGATGAGGTGGATGAGGGCCCACGCGGCCGCGCCTCCGGCCACGCCGAGCATGAACGACCTCGCCCACCACCTGCTCCTCCGGCACCACACGGTCGTGGGGTTGGTCGACCCGGCCGCCGCCGCCGGGCTCGTGCGCCGGGCCGCCGACCCGCACGACCACCGGGTCGTCCGCGTCGAGCTGACCGCGGAAGGGGAGCGGCGGCTCCTGCTGCTCACCCACGCCCACCCGGAGGAGCTGTCCCGGCTCGGTCCCCGATTCGCCGTCCTCTGGCGGGGTCTGCCGGTTACGGTGCCAGCAGCCGGGTGAGGACCTCGGCGAGCGAGTCGATACGGACGGGCTTGGCGAGGTAGGCGTCCATGCCGGCGGCGATGCAGCGCTCCTCGTCGCCGCGAAGCGCCGAGGCCGTGAGCGCGATGATCGGCACCCGCGATGCGCCGGCTTCGCGGCGGCGGATCTCGGCTGTGGCCTGGTACCCGTTCATCACCGGCATCTGACAGTCCATGAGCACCGCGGCGTAGGGCGCCTGGGCCACGGCCGCGACGGCCTCGTACCCGTCGCACGCCACGTCGACCTCGAAGGCGAGGCGCTGGAGCATGGCCACCACGACCTTCTGGTTGACGGCGTTGTCGTCGACGACGAGCAGGCGAAGGCCGGCAAGCGCCTCCGGAAGATCGGGCAGCGCCGGGGGTCGTGATTCACGCGTGGCCCGCCCCGAACCGATCCCCAGCGCGTCGGCGAGGGCGTCGAACAGCTGAGATCGCCGCACCGGTTTGGC
>JBOGIC010000064.1:0-4203 GCA_050744985.1 Acidimicrobiales bacterium | reverse complement strand
CCGCGGCCGCGCACGTCGCCGACCGTGTCGAACCGGTCCCGCATCGCCCGCATCCGCCCTCGTGGGGTGCGCCCGGGACACGCGCCGGGCGGCTCCGACCACCGTGGCGCCGTCGGGGTCGGCGCCGGTGACGACCGCCGGGGCAACGGACCCCGTGGTGCTGGGCCGGGGACTCCTGCCCAGCAGCACTGAGGGCGCGCCCTGGCAGTTCGGTCCGGTTCCGATCGGCGGCCGGGTGGTCGACGGCTACGCGAGCACCCTGACCGGCGGCGGCACCGGCGCGCTCACCTTCGCCATCGGGGGTGCCTACCGCCAGCTGACGGTGATGATCGGGCCGGCCGAGGACCCCGCACCGACGCCCCGCGCCGTCCTGTTCGAGGTCATCGGGGACGGGCAGAAGAACCTGACCGCCCCGCGCACCCTGACCTCCGGGCAGAGGGAAGTCCTGCTCGTCGACGTGCAGGGTGTGAACCAGCTCACCTTGCGAGCCACCGAAACCGGCAGGGCGGCCGGCACCGACACCGCCGTCCGCCCTGCGTGGGTCGCCGCCATTCTGAAGTAGCGGCGATCACGTTTCCCTAGGTAGTTCGGCCTAGTGGATGCAGTCCTTATTGCGGGTGCCCTGGACGTTGCCGACCCACTGGTTGTTGTCGCAGTTGGCGTTGTCGTCCTTGAGGTCGAACTGGGGCGAGGTGCCGGGCTTGGTGTTGTTGTTGGTGGTCTGGTTGCTGAAGATCCTGTGGTTGAGCCGGTTGTTGCGGACATAGATGCCGTTGCCGCAGTTGTTCTGCACGGTGTTGGCCTGCATGAGGCTGGACTGGCCGAACACGGCGATCCCGTCGCCGTTGCGGATGCCGGGCACCTGGCCGCAGCCGTTGTTGACGATCGTGTTGGCCTGGACGGTGTTCCCCGTGGTGTTCGTCGACAGCTGGATCCCGTCGAGGCCGCTGTTGATGACCTGGTTGTTGGCCACCAGGTTCTGGGTGACGCCCGGGTTGGGGAAGTCACCGAGCCAGATCAGCCAGATGCCGATGTCCTGCATGATCGTGGGCCCGCCGTGCACGGAGTTGACCTGGATGATGTTGTTGTCCTGCACCAGGTTGCCGGTGACCGTGTTGCGGCTCGAGTCGTAGAGGTTCATGCCCGAGAACGTGCCGTTGCGCAGCACCCGGTTGTTCAGGATCTTGTTGTCGTGGGACCCGTAGAGCTGGATCCCCTCGCCGAAGATGCCCGCGCCGCTCAGGGCCCCGACGTTGTCGAGGATGTTGAGGTTGGTCAGCGTGTGGCCGCCCAGGCCTTCGAGGTAGACGCCCGTGTCACAGAAGCGGATCGTGCCGTTGCGGATGGTGACGTTGGTGCGGAACGGCACGTGGATGGCGGGCCCTTCGCCCTGGACGCCGGCCACGCACGACACCGTGCGACCGGCCAGGTCGAGGGTGAGGTTGCTCCCCGCCACCGTGATGGGCGTGACGCCGTTGCACCCGGTGATGTCGCCGGTCAGCGTGTAGTTGCCCGTGACCACCAGCCCGCACGGCTCGGAGCTCGCCGGTGCGGCGTTGCCGACGATCATGGCCAGGAACAGCAAAGAGGACGACAGGACGACAACGACCACACGCCGGACACGCTTCATGTGCGAACTCCCCCGCCTTCGTGGTTACGGACTACGACTGCCTGCCAGCATGGTCGCGCCAACGCCGGCGCGCAACAACGCTGTCAGGTACGGCCGAGTCGCTCCCGCGCCAGCGCGAGGCCGATGATCGACTTGGCGTCCACCAGCTCACCGGCGGCGACCAGGTGGGGCACGTCGTCGAGGGCCACCTCCACGACGGTCATGTGCTGCTCCTCGACGCCCTGGGCCGAGGTCGCGCACGGCTCCAGGTCGAGGGCGAGGTAGACGAACGCGTGCTCGTCGCAGAACCCGGGCGAGTTGTAGAACTCGGCGAGCAGCTCGAGGCGCCCGGGGCGCAGACCCACTTCCTCCTCGAGCTCGCGGGCCGCGGTCACCTCGGGCGCCTCGCCTTCGACGTCGCGCTTGCCGGCCGGGATCTCGAGCAGCTCCCGGTCGACCGCCGCCCGGTACTGGCGGACCAGCACGACACGCTCGCCGTCGACGACCGGCACGACCGAGACCGCGCCGGGGTGGTGGACGACGTCCCGCTCGAACGTGGTGCCGTCGGGGGCCGCGAACGTGGCCTGGGCGACGGTGATCAGCGAGCCGCGGTAGACGGCTCGCTCAGCGACTTTGCGGAACGTGTTCGGCAACGGGGAGGGGCAGCCGGGGCGCCCGCGCCTCGGCCCGCGCCACGGCCGCGCCCACGAACGCGGCGAAGAGGGGGTGGGGCCGGTCGGGGCGGCTCTTGAACTCCGGGTGGGCCTGGGTGCCGACCCAGAAGGGGTGACCGTCGAGCTCGACGAACTCCACGAGCCGGTCGTCGGGTGACGTGCCCGACGCCCGCAGGCCGGCGTCGCCCATGCGGCGGCGGTACCGGGGGTTGAACTCGTAGCGGTGCCGGTGGCGCTCGTACACGAACGGCTCGCCGTAGGCGGTGGCCACCTGGGAGCCGGGCGTGAGCCGGGCCGGGTAGACGCCGAGGCGCATGGTGCCGCCGTAGTTGACCACGTCGCGCTGGTCGTCCATCAGGTCGATGACGGGGTGGGGGGTCTCGGAGTCGAACTCCGACGAGTTGGCGCCGGCCAGGCGGAGCTGGTTGCGGGCGAACTCGATGACCATGACCTGCATGCCCAGGCACAGGCCCAGGCACGGGATGCCATGCTCACGGGCGTAGCCGGCGGCGGCGATCTTGCCCTCGACGCCGCGGGGGCCGAACCCGCCGGGGATCACGATGCCGTCGAGCTGGCGGAGCCGTCCCTCGGCCAGCAGGCCCTCGACGTCCTCGGCCTGGACCCATTCGATGTCGACCTTCGCCCCGTTGGCGAAGCCGCCGTGGCGCAACGCCTCGACCACCGACAGGTAGGCGTCGGGCAGGATCACGTACTTCCCGATGAGCCCGATGCGCACCGGCCGGGTGGCGGCCTCGATGCGAGCGACCAGGTCGAGCCAGTGGTCGAGGTGGGGCGGGTTCGTCACCGTGTCGAACCGCAGCAGGCGGCACACGTAGTCGTCGAGGCCCTCGTCGTGGAGCACGAGGGGGATCTCGTAGAGGTTGCGGGCGTCGACGGCGCTGACGACCGCCTCCTGGGGCACGTCGCACAGCAGCGAGATCTTGCGCTTGAGCCCGTCGGAGATGGGCCGGTCGCTGCGGCAGACGATCACGTCGGGCTGGATGCCCCGGCTGCGCAGCTCGGTGACCGAGTGCTGCGTGGGCTTGGTCTTCTGCTCGCCGGACGGGCCGATGTAGGGCACCAGCGTGACGTGCAGGTAGCAGACGTTGTCGCGGCCGACGTCCTTGCGGAACTGCCGGATGGCCTCGAGGTACGGGAGGATCTC
Organism: Acidimicrobiales bacterium; assembly: GCA_050744985.1. GTDB lineage: Bacteria > Actinomycetota > Acidimicrobiia > Acidimicrobiales > AC-14 > JBOGIC01. The sequence continues at coordinate 755 of JBOGIC010000064.1, read as the reverse complement.
GATGTCGCCGACCGTGCCTCCGACCTCGGTGATGACCACGTCGACGTCGTCGGTGGCCACCCGCAGGATGCGGGCCTTGATCTCGTTGGTGATGTGGGGGATGACCTGGACGGTGACGCCCAGGTAGTCGCCCTTGCGCTCCTTGGCCAGCACCGACGAGTAGATGGAGCCGGTGGTGGCGTTGGACTCGCGCTTGAGGTTCTCGTCGATGAACCGCTCGTAGTGGCCCAGGTCGAGGTCGGTCTCGCCGCCGTCCTCGGTGACGAACACCTCCCCGTGCTGGTACGGGTTCATCGTTCCGGGATCGACGTTGATGTACGGGTCGAGCTTCTGCATCGTGACCCGCAGGCCACGGCTCTTCAGGAGGCGACCGAGAGAGGCTGCGGTCAAACCCTTGCCGAGCGAACTGGCAACCCCGCCCGTGACGAAGATGTGCTTGGTCACGGGTGCTCAGACTATCTCCGCCCGTGACCTTCGTGCGTGGATGGTCGTCGTGATATGCGGAGACACACGATGTGGCTAGTCAGCATCACTCCGGTCGGCGAGCAGGGCTGAGGCCTTCTCGACGGCCCGGCGGGCGCGGGTCAGGCGGCGCTCCTCGGCCACCAGCCGGTCCCGGTCGTCGGGCTCGTCGGCGGCCCGGCGCAGCCGGTCGAGGGCGAGGTCGGCCAGCTGCTCGGCGATGGCGTCGAGTTGGGCCTGTAGCTCCTCCATCCGGGTTTACCCTACGGGGCGATGCCCGTCCTCTCCGGCTA
>JBOGIC010000063.1:0-8199 GCA_050744985.1 Acidimicrobiales bacterium | reverse complement strand
TCGTCTACCACGTGGCCGGCGTCAACCAGTTCTGCCTGCGCGACCCGTCGCCCATGCGCCGCGCCAACGTCACCGGCTCGCTCAACGTCGTGGAGGCCGCCGCGGCCGCGGGTGCCGGACGGCTCGTGTACACGTCGTCGGCCGTCGTGCTCGGCGAGGAACACGGCACCGTGGGGCGGGAGGACTCGGCCCACCGCGGCACGTTCATCTCCGAGTACGAGCGCTCCAAGTACGACGCCGAACGGGCCGTGCTGCGCCGGGCGGGCCAGCTCGGGCTGGACGTGGTGTGCGTCAACCCGTCGTCGGTCCAGGGGCCGGGACGGGCGACCGGCACCGGCGAGGTGTTGTTGCGGTACCTGCGCGGCCGGCTCAAGCTCTGGATCGCCACGACGGTCAGCCTCGTGGACATCGACGACTGCGCCAAGGGCCACCTGCGGGCCGAGGCCAAGGGCCAGTCCGGCGAGCGCTACGTGCTCAACGGCGCGACCTTGGAGTCCGACGACCTCCTGCGCATCATGCGGGCGGTAGCTCCGGGCGTGGCTCCGCCCCGGCTCGCCCCGCCGGTGACGGCGGCGATCGCCGTGCGGGTGGTCGAGGCCGTCGGGCGGGTGCGCCGGCGCACGCCGGTGGTCTGCCGGGAGTCGCTGCGGGCCCTGATGCACGGCCACCGCTACGACGGCACGCGGGCCGAGCGGGAGCTGGGCCTGACCTACCGGCCCGCCGCGGAGACGCTGCGCCGCACGGCCGAGTGGCTCGTGGCCGAAGGGCTGGCGCCGGCGTCGGCCTTAGGCTGAGGCTTGGTATGCCCGAGCTTCCCGAGGTCCAGGCGATGGCCGAGCGGTTGGAGAAGGCGGTCGGCGGGTCGACGTTCGCGGGTGCCGTCGCGTTGCAGTTCTCGGGGCTCAAGACGTTCGCGCCGGCGCCGGAGTCGCTGGTCGGCCGGACCGTCACCGGCTTCGGCCGGCGGGGCAAGTTCGCTCTCATCGAACTGGGCGGTCCCCGGATCGCGTTCCACCTGTCGCAAGGCGGCCGGGTTGACATCGAGGACCCGCCGAAGACCACGCGGCCCAAGCCCGCCGTGGCGCGGTTCAACTTCGAGGGAAACCCGTCGCTGCTGTTGAAGGAGTTCGGCACGGAGCGCAAGGCGGGCTGGTGGGTGCTGGCCGAGGGCGACGACGGCCCCCTGGCGTCGCTCGGGGTCGAGCCGTTCTCCGAAGCGTTCACCGCCCTCGTCTCGAGCGGCCAGGACCAGCGCCGCGTGCACACGATGCTGCGCGATCAGAAGACCGTCGCCGGCATCGGGCGGGGCTACTCCGACGACATCCTGCACCGGGCGTGCGTCTCGCCCTACGACAGCCTCACGAGCCTGGATGACGACCGGCGGCGCCGGCTCTTGGAGGCCGTCCACACGGTGCTCGACGAGGGCCTCGTGGCCGAACGCCGGCGGGCCGGCGGCCTGCCGACGAAGATCGGCGACCACTTCATCGTGCACGGCCGCTACGGCACGCCGTGCCCCCGCTGCGGCGCCGACCTGCGCCGGGTGTCGTACGAGTCCTACGAGGTGACGTACTGCCCGGCGTGCCAGACCGGCGGCAAGGTGCTGGCCGATCGGCGGCTGTCGCGCCTGGTGCGCTGACTCGCTCGACCTACGGCGGTGGGAAGCCGGCCTCGGCGTCGAGGGCGGCCACCTTCTTCTTGTCGACGAACACCCGCTTGCCGTTGAGCAGGATCCACCCCGCTCCGAAGAGACTCCGCATGCCGATGAGGACGTGGCGGATCGGAACGCCCGGCTTCAGGTACCGCTCGGCCAGCTTCCTGAGGCCCTTCTTCGTGTCCCAGTAGGCCTCGCGGCCAAAGATCCTCAGCGCGCGGCGGCGGTCGTGGTACTGCGCTCGCCGTGGTGCCCGCCTTCGAACACCGCCACCTTCAGGCCCCGGTCGGCGAGGGCGGCGAGGAACGGGCCGGGCTCGACCGCCGCGGCCAGGCCGCCGGCACCCGGTCGTTCGAAACGGCCGTCGAGCACCCAGCGCGCCGCCATAGCAGCGACCGTCCCGGCAGCGACGGCGGGCCGGTCGACGGCACCAAAGACGCGGTCGTCGAGGGCGACGCCCTGCGCACCGCGCACCTCGACGCGGATCGCGCCGTAGTCGCCCTCCGGGTGGGGCTTGCGCAGCATGGGGAGACGGGCGGTGAGGCGATCCCGCCGGCTGGCGCCCATGCGGGCGGTGATCCGCTTGGCATCTGGGAACGCCTTCGCCAGGAGCAGCGTGTCGGGCAGCGACGCCCGGTAGCAATCGACGCCCCGGAGCGGATCGGGGAACCAGCACAGCTCGCGGCCGGACCCGCCGCGCCGCCGGTCCCACACGCCGTCCCGCCAGTCGATCGCCTCCCCTGCCAGCGCCTCGTGGTGCTGGCGGGCGCACGACGGCCCACCGGTGCCCACCTTGGAGACATGGATCTCCTCGACCGCCTCGAAGGCGCGTCCGCCCAAGGCGGCCAGGACGCAGGTGAGCCCGGGCGAGAAGCCGGCGCCGACGACGACGTGCACGCGGCGCGGCGCCGCCTCGCCGTCGAGCTCGAGCAACTCCTGGACGGCGGCGACGCTGTCGGCCGTCGAGACCACGTGCGCCCCGCGTTGCACGGCCTGGCGGGCCAGGTCACCGTGGCGGCCGGGCATGGCCAGCACGACCACGTCGCCGGCCTCGACCGACGCCAGGTCGTAGACGACGTGGGCCGGCGCGCCCAACGAGTCGGCGACGGCGTGGGCCAGGCCGGCGTCGATGTCGGCGACGGCCAGGTCGTCGAGCGGACCGAGGAACAGCAACTGCCGAGCGGCTCGGGCGCCCACGGCACCCACGCCCACCACCAGGACGCGCACGAACTACCGCAACTCCGGACCGGACAACTCGCGCCAGCCCCCGGTCTGGGGCGGTACCCCCGTGGAGCCGCGCAGCCGCAGCACGGCCGCGACGACTCCGGCGATGGCCACGGCCAGCAATCCTCGTCGGACGGTGCTCATGGTGGGGCTAGCTGGAATCGAACCAGCGACCTCATCCTTATCAGGGATGCGCTCTAACCGACTGAGCTATAGCCCCAGCAAACATGCTGGTCAGAGGCCATCCTAATCCGCTTGTCGCCGCTTCCCGACGAGCCGGAAAAGTCTAGCCCCCCACGCACAGCGCTCGGAGGGACATACAGCACACAACCTCTGGCGGCTCGAAGATCGCGTGAGGCCGGGTGGGGCGCGGCTGGCGCCAGGACCGGGGGGCAGCCGGGAGCCGCCATCCCGGCTGTCGCGACCTTTCGCAAGACACCCGGCGATACCGGGCCGGATTCGTAGGCGGCGATCACAAGCCGACTCGTTCATGGGCGCCCATCTGACTCCGATTCTCGCCATGCCACGATCATGCGCTGGGCCCGGACCTCGCCGTCGACATCGATCGCGGTGTACCTCGACAGGCTTGGTGGCGCAGGCACGCAGTTGTAATTCTTCCGGTGGGCCGCCCGAAATTTTGGGGGTGACGCCACGATGGCAGGGCGGGCAAAGTTCCGTGCGGTCGCACTCGTGGGGACTGCGGAGCGCGATCAGCCGACCATCCGCCTGACGCTCGACGTCCTGGCCGGGGCCACCCCGATCAGCGGCGTCGTGCACGGGGGCTCGGGCGCCGATCGGGAGTTCGTGGGCTGGACAGCGTTGGCGTCGGTGATCGACGCCGCACTCACCACCAACGGGGAGGCGAGCGGCCGGCCCTCGGTGGCCGCAGGGGAGGGAAAGTGCACATGCGGGGAACCTCGGCGATAGGAGCAGGATCACGAGACGTTCAACCCGGTTGCGGCGACCGTCGAGGCCTGGGCGCCCCGGGGCGGCGACGCCGGCGGCGACGGCGGCGCGCCGGTGGGCTGGGGGCAGACGTCACCGCCACCGTCACCGTCACGCCCAGGGTCCCCGGAGCCCTATCCGTCGACCTGGTCGCCGGCCGCAAGAGCTTCTCCGGTTGGCGGCGCTAGCTCTGATACATAAGGAAGCGGGAGTAGTATGTACCCGTGATTCGGCGAACGACGATCGAACTCGACGACGATCTGCTGCGTCGCGCCATGCGTGCACTCGGAACGGGAACCAAGCGCGCCACGGTGGAGGAGGCGCTGCGGCGGGTCAGCGAGGCGGCCGAGGCAGATGACGCGGAACGTCGTGAGCGCATCATCGCCACGCTGAAGGAGATCGGTGAAGTCGAGCGATCGCAAGGCATCACCCGCGATGAGATGTGGCGGTGACCGGCTGGATCGTCGACAACAGCGTCGCCCAGCGGCTCGATGATCACGCGATCGCAGAAGGCCTGGCCGCTCTTCCTGGCCGGCTGTGTTACTGCCCGATCGGCGAGCTCGAGCGGCTCTACTCGGCGCGGTCTGCCAAGGAGTACGACCGGTTGCAGCGAGCACTCGGCGCTGACCTGACCCGGGTCGATGCGCCACCGAACATCCTGGAGCTTGCGCTGGCTCTTCAGCGAGACCTGGCCCACCATCACGGCCTCTGGCATCGCGTCCCCATCCCGGACCTCGTCATTGCCGAGACAGCGCTCCACCACCACTTGGGCGTCGCGCACCTCGATGCCGATTACGAACGGATCGCCAAGGTTCGGGGGCTCGCGACTCGCCGGCTCGGCTGACGCGACGGCATCCCGACGCGCCCCCACGTCGTTTTGGGACACCATTTGAAGCGAACGCGCAACGCCCGAGCCGCCACATGAGGGAGGTCTACTACCGACGACAGGAAGCACAACACGGTGTCAACGTGCGCGCCGCAGCTGCTGTCCAGCGCCACGCGCGTTGAACGGGTACAGGGTCCCTCCGCCGGATTCTCGCCATGCCACGATCGTGGGCGAGGCCCGGACCTCCCTGTCGATGTCGAGGTTGACCTCGAGGGCTTCGTGGCGCAGGCACGCGAGTTGTAATTCCTCCGGTGGGCCGCCCGAAAGTTGGGGGTGACGCCACGATTGCAGGGCGGGCAAAGTTCCGTACGGTCGCACTCGTGGGGACTGCGGAGCGCGATCAGCCGACCATCCGCCTGACGCTCGACATCCTGGCTGGGGCCACCCCGATCAGCGGCGTCGTGCACGGGGGCTCGGCGCCGATCGGGAGTTCGTGGGCTGGACGGCGTTGGCGTCGGTGATCGACGGCGCACTCACCACCAACGGGGAGGCGAGCGGCCGGCCCTCGGTGGCCGCAGGGGAGGGAAAGTGCACATGCGGGAAGACCTCGGCGATAGGCGCACGATCATGAGACGCTCACTGGTGCCGCGGTGGCGTGCTCGGCTGACTGGGAGCGTTGGGGCCGGGGTGCTCACTGCCGGGAGCCTGCTGGCGCTGCCGGCCACGCCGGCCCAGGCGGCCCAGACAACCGTCACGTTTGGCACCCCCGGGGCGCATACCTGGACCGTGCCGTCCGGGGTGACCTCGGCGACGATCGAGGCCTGGGGCGCCCGAGGCGGCGACCGCAAACGTCGACGGTGGCGTGCCCGCTGGGCTGGGGGCGCACATCACCGCACCGTCACCGTCACGCCAGGGGAAACCCTCTCTGTTCGGGTGGGAGGGCGCGGCGCCAACGGGGCGTTCGACACGGGTACCGCTGGTGCCGGGGGCTACGGCGCGGCCGGCGCCGGCGGCGACAACACACCGAGCCAGGGCCAAGACGGCGACCCCGCCAGCGGCACCGGCGGTGCGGGCTGCAACGGCTGCAGTCGCAGTGGGGGCGGTGGCGGCGGGGCCGCGGCCAGCCCGGCACTGATCAAGCTGGCGGCATCGGCGGCGCCGGTCGTGGCGGCTGCGCCAAGCCGCGGTCACCGACCCGATCCGGCTCTACGACCTGCTTCACCACCTTGGCTTCACTCTCGTCGGCTACGCGGAGAGCGTCCCGGGGTGTGACTCCCAGCGCCACGTGGCCGCCGAGCTGGGCGGCCGGCTCGGTCGCCCACATCCGCTGCTACGTCATCGTCGGCGCCCAGTGCGATGTCGGTGAGGTGGACGGTATCGTCCTGCGCGACGGAGACGGCGCGTTCAGGCGGGCGTACGGCGCGGCTGACGGGTGCGCCTACCTGATCCGCCCGGACGGGTACGTCGGCTACCGGACCACGCAGCTCGACGCCACGCGCGTGCTGTCCCACCTCTCGGGCACCATCCGGATCTGACACGCTCGTCGGCGCACAGCCGGCCCGGCCCGCGTGGTGCAACACGCGGCTGGCGCTTCACACGCGCTTGAACAATCCCCCGGGCCGGGTGAAGACGGCCATGGTGATGAGCAGAATGACCGCGATCGACATCCAGCCCTGGTCGCCCCTTCATCAGTAGGTCCGCGATCAGCTCGGAGCGGCCCGCCTCGGGACGACGGGAGCTTGTGGGCGTGACTCGCCCCAGTGGTCCAAGCTCACACCGGTTCGGGCTCCGTCTGGGGCTGGTCGGGGGCATCGGGCGCCGGCGGGCGAACCGGGCTCGGCTCTCCGGGTGGGCCGACCGGGTCGACCTCGGGGCTGGGTTCCGGTGGAGGCGCGGGCGCGCCGGGGAACGGGTCGCCGGGGAGGGGGTCGGGCGGGAGGACAGGGTCGGATGCCATGCGCTCATGCCTACCCGAGGAGCGGATCCTGCACATCACCGGCACCGGCGCGGCGCGTTGACACGGTTCGGTCGATCGGTTAGAGAACGAGGCCAGGAGGCGGGCCCATGGGTACGGAGAGCGAGTTCGAGGTCCTGGAGCGGCGGGTGGCGAGCATCGCCCCGACGGGCAAGACGGTGCTCGATTCGCCCTACGGCATTTCGACGGATCTCTACCGGGCGCTGCGGCACGTGCTCCACGACGTGGGTGGGCAGCCCGACCTGCCCGTTCCCTTCACCGAGAAGGTGGAGGAGGACTGGGAGATGGAGACCTACATCCTCTGCGAGTGCCTGGCCTGGCGCGGGGTGTGGAACGCCGAGGAACGACGCCGGCGTGAGAACGACCTGGGTGCGACGCTGTACTTCGGACTCCCCTACTACGCCCGCTGGGCCACCGTCGCCGCCAAGGCGCTGATCGATCGGGGCCTCATCACGCCGGACGAGCTGTCGGCCAAGCTGGACGACGTGCGGGCGCGTCTGCAGGGGGATGCATGAGGAAGTTCGAGATCGGCGACCGCGTCACCGTGCGCGACGCCACCACGCTGTTCCACACGCGCACCCAGGCCTACACGCGGGGGCGTACCGGCGTGGTGGTGGAGTACCGGCCCGACTGGGTGATCCCCGAGGACGAGGCATGGGGCCGGGAGGACGGGCGGACCGAGCCGTTCTACGTCGTGCGCTTCCGGCAACGGGACCTATGGCCCAACTACACGGGCTTCGACAACGACACCCTGGAGTCGGAGTTCTCCGAGCGCTGGCTCCGTCCCGCCGAAGGCGGTGCGTCATGAGCGACGGGCACGACCACGACCACCACGCCCCCATCCAGGAGGCGCCGGAGGTCAGCGAGTTCGAGGTGCTCGAGACGGCCATCCGGGAGCTCGCCATCGAGAAGGGGCTGTTCTCCCAGGAGGACCACCGGCGCTTCTCGGAGTGGGCGGAGAGCATCGGGCCCGCCGGCGGCTCGCGCCTGGTCGCCAGGGCGTGGGTCGACCCCGACTTCAAGGCCCGCCTGCGGGCCGACGGCACCGAGGCATGCCGGGAGGTGGGCATCGACTGGAAACGACCCGACGGGCACGGGCACGCCCAGCGACTACACGTACTTCTACGTGCTCGAGAACACGCCCGAGGTGCACAACGTGATCGTCTGCACCCTGTGCTCCTGCTACCCACGGCCGGTGCTCGGGATGTCCCCCGACTGGTACCGCACGCCCAACTACCGGCGCCGCCTCGTGCGCTGGCCGCGCGAGGTGCTGGCGGAGCTCGGGTTGCACCTCCCGCCGGAGGTCGAGGTGCGTGTGCACGACTCGAACCAGAAGTCGCGTTTCATGGTCATGCCGATGCGGCCCGAGGGCACCGAGGACTGGACCGAGGAGCAGCTGGCCGCCATCGTCACCCGGGACACCATGATCGGCGTCGCCCTGCCCCAGGTGGACTGGACGGCGACGGCGGCGCCCAGCGACGCGTAGGTGAGCGGGTACGAGTTGCTCCGCAGCGCGCACGCGCCCACGGCTGCAGACCCCGACCGCAAGCCCGCCCCGTGGGAGTCGGCCATGCAGGC
>JBOGIC010000062.1:0-8522 GCA_050744985.1 Acidimicrobiales bacterium | reverse complement strand
GTCACCTGGCGGCTGCCCTCGAGGGTGATCGGCGGGGCCGGCGCCCGGGTGCCGGCGCGCACGACGGCGAACGACGTGAGGAGCAGCGTCTGGCCGCCGAACGAGCCGACGACGAATGCGGATCCCTCGACGGGCTGGCCCGACTCGTCCTGGGTCTTCACGAGCCGCACCGACGCGCCCATCTTCTTGCCCAGGTCGGCCTCGGACAGGATCTCCGGCGCCCGGGCGATCGTCGACGCCGCGCCCTCGCCGGACGCCTGGGCCTGTGGTGGGCGGGGGACCGTGCTGGGCTCGGTCGTGATCGTGCGCCCGGCGTCGACCTGGGCGTAGACGAGGGTGGCGACGAACGCCACGATCACCGCCAGCGTGGTGACGAGCAGGGCGGCGGTGAAGGCGAAGTGGCGCTGCCAGAAGTTGCGCTTCCGGGCACGCCGCGCCGGCCGCGCCGGTTTCGTGACCCTCGGTGGGCGCGCCGGCCCGACCGGGGCCGCCTTCCTCACGTCCTCTCGCACCATTCCGGACAAAGGCTACGGTGCCGGGAACGACGCGTGCCCGCGCGGCGTTGCACCGAGGACCATGGCCGTATTTCTGTTCATCGCTTTCGTCGTCGTGCCGATCATCGAGCTGGCCGTCATCATCCAGGTCGGCCAGGCGATCGGCGTGTGGCCCACGATCGCCCTGCTCCTGGCGGTGAGCATCGGCGGCGCCTGGCTCGTCAAGCGGGAAGGGCTCGGGGTATGGCTGCGGTTCCGCAGCCAGGTCGACGCCGGCCGTGTGCCCGGCAAGGAGATCGCCGACGGCGTGATGATCATCATGGCGGGCGCCCTGCTGCTCACGCCCGGTTTCGTCACCGACATCGTCGGCATCCTCCTGCTCCTCCCGCCCGTGCGCGCCGCTATCCGCGCCGCCGCCCTGAGCCGGGTGGCCGTACGGGTCCGCCGCTTCTGACCTGACGCTTTACTCCGCGCCATTGGGGCTCTGAGACCCCTCTATCGCGGACTAAACGGCGGTGGGTTCGCCCAGGGCGGCGTTGGCGGCGGCCAGGACGCGGGCGGTGCAGCTGTGCATGTCGACCGGGGGCAGCAACTCCTCGGCGATGCGCCGGGCGACCTCGGAGAACGTGGCGCCGGCCCGGCTCTCCGGTGCCGCCACCGACAGCGGTTTGCCGGCGTCGTTGGCGGCGCTCACGGCCGGTTCGAGCGGCACCTGGCCGACCAGCGGGACGCCCAGGTCGTGCGCCAGCGTCTCGCCCCCGCCGCTGCCGAAGAGCGTGTAGGACTGCCCGTGGTCGCAGGTGAACTCGCTCATGTTCTCGAGTACGCCGACCACGCGCAAGTACGAGCGGCGGGCCATGTCGGCGACCCGGACGGCCACCTTCTGGGCGGCGACGGCGGGGGTCGTGACGATGAGCATCTCGGCGCGGGGCAGCAGGCGGCCGAGCGCCATCTGGATATCGCCCGTGCCCGGCGGCATGTCGAGCAGCAGGTAGTCGAGCGAGCCCCACGCCACCTTCTGGAGGAACTCCTCGAGCGCCTTGGCGAGCATGAGGCCCCGCCACATGATGGCCATGTCCTCGTCGTCGACCAGCAGGCCCATGCTGACGACCTCGATCTTGCCGGCGCCCACCGGCACCTCGTGCGGGCGGATCAGGCGACGGTCCTCGTCGGCGCCCAGGCGACCCTTCACGCCGAGCATCCGCGGGACGCTGAAGCCCCAGATGTCGGCGTCAAGCACCCCGACCGTCAGGCCGCGGGCGGCGAGGGCGGCCGCCAGGTTGACGGTGACGCTCGACTTGCCGACCCCCCCCTTCCCGCTGGCGACGGCCAGGATGCGGGCCGTGAGCGGCACCTCGGTGATCGGCGCGTTCTCCGCCGCCTTCTTGCGCGCCCGCTGCATGACGTCGCTGCGCTGGGCCTGGGTCATCTCGCCGAACTCGACCTTCACGCCGGTCACACCCGGCAGCGACGCGACCTTGGCCTCGACGTCCTGGCGGATCTGCACGCGCAGGGGGCAGCCGGCGATCGTGAGCGCCACCTTCACCCGCACGGCGCCGTCGTCGGCGACCTCGGTCTCCTGCACCATGCCGAGGTCGACGATGTCGGACCCCAGCTCCGGGTCGACGACGCCCCGCAGCATCTGCATCACGTCCTCGGTGGTGGGCATGGGCGCCACATCTGGATTTTACCGGTCCACGCCGGTAATATGCCAGGTCGTGGTGGACGATTCGGTCGAAGCCGGTTCCGCAGATGCCCGGACGGTTCGGCTGGCTGTCCTGAAGGCCCTCGGCGACAACACCCGCTACGCCATCTACCTCGAGCTCGTCCGGTCGGCGGCGCCCCGGTCGACGTCCGACATCGCGGAGAGCCTGGGGCTGCACCCCAACACCGTCCGTCCCCACCTCGAGCGCATGCGGGACGTGGGCCTGCTCGACGTCGAGATCGACAACCGGGGCAGCGTCGGGCGCCCGCAGCACCGCTACAGCCTGGCCGCCGACGCACCGTCGCTGGGTCTCGAACCGCCGGCGTTCCCCCTGCTGGCCCGCCTGCTGACCCGCGTGGCGGCCCAGGCGGGCGTGGAGCCCGACGACGCCGCGGGTGCCGCTGTCGACTCCGGTCGAGCGATCGCGGCCGTCCATGGCGTTCGGGCCACGCACGCCGGACGCCCCCCCCGCAGCGCGTGCATCGAGGCCCTCACCGCCGCCCTCGCCGAGCTGGGCTTCGACCCGGCGGTGGCCACGGAGGGTGACCTGACGACCATCGCGTTCACCCACTGCCCCTACCGCGAGCTGGCCGAGGCCCATCCTGAGCTGGTCTGTCACCTGCACCGCGGCCTGATCGAAGGATTTGTGGAAGAGATCGGCGGCGCCAGCGTTGAACGATTTGGAACGCTTGCGGATCGCGAGCCGTGCCAGGTCGAGCTGTCGGTCCGATAAGCTGTAAGAGAACGATCTTCGGAGGAGGACGTCCGTCATGAGCGTGAGCGAGCCGATCGCCATCACAACGCAGCAGCCCATCCTGAACCTGAGCGAGACTGCGTCGGCCAAGGTCAAGGAGCTCATCAGGGCGGAGGGCAACGACGAGCTCGCCCTGCGGGTCGCCGTACGTCCGGGTGGGTGCTCCGGGTTCAGCTACGAGATGTTCTTCGACAGCGAGTTCGCCCCCGACGACCAGCTCGCCGAGGCCGGCGGGGTCCGGGTCGTCGTCGACGCCGCCTCCGCTCCCTACCTGCGGGGTGCGTCGCTCGACTACAAGGACGGGCTGCAGGGCGCCGGGTTCGCCATCAACAACCCCAACGCCTCCCGCACCTGTGGGTGCGGCTCGTCGTTCAGCTGAGCAGCCTCCGCTCCTGAGCAAGCCCGTCGGTCCCTACACGCCGGTCGTCCGCGCCGGTGATTGGCTGGTTGTCTCCGGTCAGGTGGGACTCGTGGACGGGTCCCTGATCGACGGCGGCGTCGTCGCCGAGACCCGCCAGGCATTGGCCAACATGCGATCGCTGCTCGAGGCCGAGGGTGCGTCATTGCACGACGTGGTGAAGACGACGGTGTTCATGCGCCACATCAGCGACTACCCGATCGTCAACGACGCCTATGGCGAGATCTTCGGGGAGCACCGTCCCGCCCGCGCCACGGTCGCCGTCGCCGGCCTGCCCCTGGGCGCGCTGGTCGAGATCGAAGGTTGGGCCTGGGTAGGAGGTCGGTGATGCGCGAGTTCTCCGTGACCTGGGACTACCGCTGCCCGTTCGCCCGCAACTTCTGCGAGCACGTCCTCGACGGACTCGAGGCAGGTGCCGATTGGGACGTGCGGTTCGTGCCGTTCTCGCTCGACCAGGTGCACGTCGAGGAGGGCGAGCCCGACGCGTGGGACGACCCCCACCGGTGCCGCAGCCTGCTCGCCGGACAGGTCGGCGTCGCCGTGCGCGACCGCTGGCCCGACCGGTTCCTGGCCGTCCACCGGGCGCTGTTCGCCGTGCGCCACGACAACGGCGACGACCTGCGCGACCGGCAGGTGCTGCGGGCCGCCCTTGCCGGCTGCGGGTTCGACCCCGACGAGGTCTGGGCCGAAATCGACGCCGACTGGCCCCTGGAGACGTTCCGCAAGGAGCACGAGGCGGCGGTGGCCGAGTACAACGTGTTCGGCGTGCCGACCGTGATCGCCGGCGGCCGGGCCGTCTTCGCCCGGGTCATGAACCGTCCGCGGGGCGACGCCGCCGTCGCTCAGTCGACCGTCGAGCGGATCCTCGACCTGCTCACCGGCTGGCCCGAGCTCAACGAGTTCAAGCACACGATCATCCCGCGCTAGCGCCAACCCCGCCGTTTGATCTGCATTAAAGGGGTCTGACAGCCCCAATGGCGCGGATCAAAGCCCCCAGCGGGACTGGCCGAAGCGGTAGCCCACCGAGCGCACGGTCTGGATGAGGTTGGCGTTCTCCTCGCCGAGCTTGGCCCGGAGGCGCCGCACGTGCACGTCGACGGTGCGGGCGCCGCCGTAGTACTCGTAGCCCCACACCCGTGACAGCAGCATCTCCCGGGTGAAGACCTTGCCCGGGTGCGTCGCCAGGAACTTCAACAGCTCGTACTCCATGTAGGTGAGGTCGAGCGGTCGGCCCTTGATGGCGGCCTGGTAGGTCTCCAGGTTGAGCACGAGCGGCCCGTACTCGATCAGCTCGGGCCGGGTGCCGGTGCCCGTCCGCCAGAACAGGTGCTTGAGCCGGGCCTCCAGCTCCCCCGGCCGGAACGGTGCCACCACGAAGTCGTCGAACAGGTCCTCGCGCAGCTCGAGGTCGCCCAGCTGCTCGGCGCTGACCACCAGCAGCAGCGGCTCGAGCGGCAGGTCCCGCTTCCGCAGCGCCCGGCAGAGGGCGAAGGCGCCGTCGGGGTCCTCGTCGGCGCAGACCACGCCGCCCGACCACCCGTCGTCGGGCGTGAGGTCGTCCACCTCGTCGGGCCGGGGGACGGCCCTCCACGGGTACCCGCCGACGTCGAGCCCCTGCACGAGCGACGGCGGCGCCGGGTCGGGATAGATGAGCAGCGGTTCCACGGGCCCTTAGAGGATCGGCAGGTAGCGCTCGAGCTCGAACGGGGTCACCTGGGTCTTGTAGGCCTCCCACTCCGCCCGCTTGTTGCGGATGAACCACTCGAAGACGTGCTCGCCCAACGTCTCGGCGACCAGCTCGGAGTGCTCCATGCAGCTGATGGCCTCCTCGAGCGAGCCGGGCAGCGCCTCGACGCCCTCGGCCAGGCGCTCCTCCGGCGTCATCTCGTACAGGTTGGCGGTGAGCTCGGGCGGGAGCGGATAGGACTTCTCGATGCCCCGCAGCCCCGCCCCCAGCACGACGGCGAAGGCCAGGTAGGGGTTGCAGGCCGGGTCGGGCGAGCGGAACTCGACACGGGTGGACTGCTCCTTGCCCCGCTTGGCGCCCGGCACCCGCACGAGCGCGGAGCGGTTGTTGTGGGCCCACGCCACGTACACGGGCGCCTCGAAGCCGACCACCAGGCGCTTGTAGGAGTTCACCCACTGGTTGGTGACGGCGGTGATCTCCCGGGCGTGGGTGAGGACGCCGGCGATGAACCCCTTGGCGACCGACGACAGGTTGTTCTCGTCGTCGGCGTCGTAGAAGGCGTTGGTGTCGCCCTCGAACAGCGAGAAGTGGGTGTGCATGCCCGAGCCCTGCACGCCCGCCAGTGGCTTGGGCATGAACGTGGCGTACACGTTGCGCTCGAGCGCCGACTCCTTGACCACGAGCTTGAACGTCATGACGTTGTCGGCCATCGTCAGGGCGTCGGTGTAGCGCAGGTCGATCTCGTACTGGCCGGGGCTGTCCTCGTGGTGGCTGTAGCGCACCGGGATGCCCATCGCCTCGAGGGCCAGGATCGTCTTCTTGCGCAGGTCGGAGGCGACGTCGGTGGTCGTCAGGTCGAAGTACGAGCCCGAGTCGAGCGGCGTGGGGACGGGCTTGCCGTTCTCCTGGCCGAAGTAGAAGTACTCCATGTCGGGCCCGACGTAGAACGTCAGCCCCTTCTCCCGCGCCCGTTCGAGGTTGCGCCGCAGGACGTGCCGGGGGTCGCCCTCGAACGGCGAGCCGTCGAGGTTGGTGACGTCGCAGAACATGCGACCGACGGGGGCGTCCTCGCTGCGCCACGGGAGCAGCTCGAACGTGTTGGGGTCGGGGTGGAGCAGCATGTCCGACTCCTGGATGCGGCTGAACCCGTCGATCGCCGAGCCGTCGAACGTCATGCCCTCCTCGAACGCGTTCTCGAGCTCGCCGGGGACGATCGCGACCGACTTGAGCTGGCCCAACACGTCGGTGAACCACAGCCGGATGAACCGGATGCCGCGCTCCTCCACGGAGCGGAGCACGTAGTCCTGCTGTCGTTCCATCAGGCCTCCTGGGATTGGGGCGTCGGACGCCCGCCCGGCTATCTTCGCAGCCGGTAGGGCGGGTCCCATCCAGTTCACACGCCGTTCATGAATGTGCAACGGGCGGGAAACCAGCCGGGGCCAACGTGGCCGCCGTCTTCGGTCAAGGAGGGAACCGTGGAGGAACGTAGTCCGGCCGACGTCCTGGGCCTGGTGCGGGACAACGAGATCGCAATCGTCGATTTCCGGTTCTGCGACCTGCCGGGCCTCATGCAGCACTTCTCCGCGCCGGCCCACGAGCTCACCGAGGACGTCTTCGAGGACGGGCTGGGCTTCGACGGGTCGTCGATCCGAGGGTTCCAGGAGATCCAGGAGTCGGACATGATCCTGATCCCCGACCCCAACACCGCGGTGATCGACCCGTTCCGCCAGCACCCGACGCTGAACATCAACTGTTTCGTGCGTGACCCGGTGACGGGCGAGCCCTATTCCCGTGACCCCCGCTACGTGGCCCGCAAGGCCGAGGACTACCTGCGCTCGACCGGCCTCGCCGACACCGCCTACTTCGGGCCCGAGGCCGAGTTCTACATCTTCGACGACGTGCGGTTCCACCAGGACCAGCACTCAGCCATGTACTCGGTCGACTCGGTCGAGGGGATCTGGAACTCGGGCAAGGACGAGCAGCCCAACCTCGGGTTCAAGCCCCGCTACAAGGAGGGCTACTTCCCGGTCCCGCCCATGGACCACTACCAGGACGTGCGGTCGCAGATGATCCTCACGATGGAGGCGCTGGGGATCGAGGTCGAGATCCAGCACCACGAGGTCGGCACCGCCGGTCAGGCCGAGATCGACATGCGTTTCGACACGCTGCTGACGATGGCCGACAAGTTGATGCTCTACAAGTACGTGGTCAAGAGCGTGGCCCGGGCCAACAACCTGACGGCGACGTTCATGCCCAAGCCGCTGTTCATGGACAACGGGTCGGGCATGCACACCCACCAGTCACTGTGGAAGGGCGGCGAGCCGCTGTTCTTCTCCGAGACCGGGTACGCCGGCATCTCCGACATGGCCCGCTGGTACATCGGTGGGCTGCTGCACCACGCCCACTCGATCCTCGCCTTCGCCGCGCCGACCACGAACTCGTACAAGCGACTCGTGCCCGGATACGAGGCGCCCGTCAACCTCGTGTACTCGCAGCGCAACCGGTCGGCGTGCGTGCGCATCCCGCTGTACTCGAAGAGCCCGAAGGCCAAGCGCCTCGAGTTCCGCTGCCCCGACCCGTCGTGCAACCCCTACCTGGCCTTCTCGGCCATGCTCATGGCCGGCCTCGACGGCGTCCAGAACCGCATCGAGCCGCCCGACCCGGTCGACAAGGACCTCTACGACCTCCCCCCCGAAGAGCTGGCCCAGGTGCCCCAGGTGCCGGCGTCGCTCGACCAGGCCTTGATGGCGTTGGAGAACGACCACGACTACCTGCTCACCGGCGGCGTGTTCACCAGCGACCTCATCGAGACGTGGCTGGACTACAAGCGCCTCCGCGAGATCGACGAGGTCCGCCTCCGCCCCCACCCGTGGGAGTTCTACCTCTACTACGACATCTAGGTCTGGCAGGCCACTGACCTGCGGTTATCTGGGAGGGCTGCCTCCCTGGTGCACATCTGGTGCACATTGCGGAGCGAACTCGGCGTCGATGGCTGCTCTCGTGCGGTCCTCTTCGTCCGCGAACAGGTGGCCGTACACGTCGAGCGTCGTCTTGGCTGACGAGTGGCCGAGGCGAGCCTGCACGACCTTCACCGAGGCGCCCGAGCGGATGAGGACGCTGGCGAAGTAGTGCCGAAGATCGTGTGGCGTCGCCCACCCCGGTAGCCCCGCACGGCGAGCTGCGTCCTGCCACAGAGCGGCAAACGGGTGTTGCTGGATGGGGGCACCGCGTTCGTTGGTGAAGACCAGGCCGAGCTCAGCGCGTGCCGGCCATTCGCTCAGGTGCGCGGCCAGAACCTCGCCCACGGTGGCGGCGAGCGGAACCGTGCGGTACGAAGCCTGCGTCTTGGGCGCGGCCAGTTCCACGCCTTGCCCTCGGGCCCGGACGAGTTGGCGGTCGACGCGCAGCGAGCGCCGGAGAAAGTCCACACGGTCGACGGTCAGCCCGAACAGCTCGCCCGGCCT
>JBOGIC010000061.1:0-2058 GCA_050744985.1 Acidimicrobiales bacterium | reverse complement strand
CCGTACAGGGGACCGATCCCCCGTTCGATCACGGTCACCTCGAGGTCCATGCCGCGACACACCGACGCGAACTCCGACCCGGTGAACCCGGCGCCGATGACCAGCACCCGGCGCACGTCGCCCGCCGCCAGCCGCCGTTGCAGCCGTTCGGCGTCGTCGCGGCCGCGGACCGTGAACACGCCGTCGAGCGCCGCCTCGTCCGGATGGAACCAGGGCACCGCCCGCACGCCCGTGGCGATCAGCACCTTGCCGTAGCCGACCTCCTCGCCGTCGGCCAGGCGGACCGTGCGGTCGTTGACGTCGAGGCCCGCGGCCGCCACGCCGAGGCGCCACTCGGCGTCGACCTCGCGCATCCGCGGGAGGGCGGTGTGGTCGGCCGGCACCCAGCCGCTGAGGACCTGCTTGGACAGGGGCGGCCGGTCGTAGGGCTCGTACGGCTCGTCGCCGATGATCGTGAGGTCGCCGGTGAAGCCCTCGTCGCGCAGGGCCTCGGCCGCCCGCAGCCCCGCGAGCGACGCGCCGACGATGACGAACGGGCGGCTCATCGCTGCACCGCGATGGCCTGCACGGGGCAGGCGGCCGCCGACTGGAGGATCTTCAGCCGTTCCGCGTCGTCGGGGTTCGGCTCGTACATGAGGGCCTCGTCCCCGACGATCTTGAACACGTCGGGAGCGAGGAACGCGCACTGCGCATAGCCCTGGCACCGGTTGAGGTCGACGACGATTCGCATCGGGGCTCCCTTCTGACCGCCTCGCGCCAGGATGCCCGATCCGGATCGGCTATGCGCCGCCCCCCCCAAACCGTTCTTCCAAACCGTTCTTGTAAGCCTCACCCACCGATTTGTGGGCTCAGGCTTACAAGAACGGCGGTGGCTACAGGCGCAGTCGCTGCTGCGAGTACGGCGCCGGCGGGGGGCCGGGGTCCGGGTCGGGCTCCCGGCCCTGGAGCAGCTCGGCCAACTGGGCCGCGTTCACGACGGCGTTGTCGCGGTAGCAGTTGTTCATGAGCAGGTGGACGTCCCGGGCCGACGCCGCCAGCTCGTGCACCTTCGGCACCCACTCCTGCAGCTCGTTGACCCGGTAGCGGTAGCGGAACCGCTCGGCGGCCGAGGGCACGTCCCGGTCCTCCCACGTCTCGGCGTTGCGGCCGTGGAAGCGCACGACGGCGAGGTCGCTCGTCACGGCGACGACGGGCGGCACCGAGGAGCGGAAGCCCTGGGGCTCGTCCACGCACACGTAGGCGAGGTGGAGGTCCTCGAGCAACGCCATGGTCGCCTCGCACTCCTCGGCTTCGAGCCAGCGGCCGTTGCGGAGCTCGACGCAGCCGCGGTACTCGCCCAATCGCGCCGCCACCGCCGCGAGCTGCTCGCGGTTGGCGTCCTTGGGCCCGAACCAGCGGGGGAACTGCACGAGGACGGCGCCCAGCTTGCCCGCCGTGTGCAGCGGCTTCAGGGCGTGGACGAACCGGTCCCAGACCTCGTCGACGGCGTCGTCGGGAAGGTGTTTGGCGTATAGCCGACGCTTGTCCCGGAACTCGGGCAGGACCTCGGCCTGCAGGTCGGGCCACAGCGAGTGCGGGAACGTCGGGTGCCCGGTCAGCAGCGAGTACGCCTTGACGTTCATCGCGAACCCGGGCGGTGTGCGCTCGACCCACATGCGCGCCAGCTCCGGTGTCGGCGGGAAGTAGTACGTGCTGTCGACTTCGACGGCGGGGAACTTCCCCGCGTAGAACTCGAGCCGCTCCGCCGCCGTCATCGACTTGCGCGGGTACCAGTCGGCCTGGCGCACCAGCGTCGGGTCCGTCCACGAACAGGTGCCGGTGCGGACCTGCGCCCCGTCGATGGCGATGGGCGCGCCGGCCTGCGAGGCCTGAACGCCGTGGTGGCTCACGATCCGCCGATCGGGCCCGTCTTGCGCAGCACCTCGGCGAAGGCGTTGGCCACGGCCTGGTACCCGCCGGTGTTGGGATGGAAGCCGTCCGCGCTCACCAGCGCGTTCTCGATGCCGGCGGCCCGCGCCGCCATGCCCACGGCGTGCAGGTCGACGAGGTTGGCGCCCT
>JBOGIC010000060.1:0-2103 GCA_050744985.1 Acidimicrobiales bacterium | reverse complement strand
GACGGTCCCGAGTAGACCCGGCTCGGGCCGATGCCCTCCTCGAACGCCTTGGCCAGCGTGATCGGCTTGAACGCCGACCCGGGCTGGCGGCCCGTTCCCCCGCCGGACAGGCAGATCGGCCCGTCCTTGGGTACCGTCTGCTGGTCGGGGCACGAGCCCAGCGCCAGGTTCACCTGGGACACAGCGAAGTCCCGGCCACCGACGAGGGCCTTGACGTACCCGGTGCCCGGCTCGACGGTCACCATCGCCATCTCGAGCGGCGCGCTGGTGCCGCTCAACGACTTCGACACCGCGTCCTTGGCCAGTTGCTGCAACTTGGGATCGAGCGACGTCTCGACCCGGAGGCCGCCCCGGTAGATCTCGTCGTCGCCGTACTTGGCCTGCAGGTACCGGCGGACGGCGTCGACGAAGTACGGCTCGGTCGCCGTCTGCAGCTCGAGCGGATGGACCACGGTGGCCGGACCGTCGGGCTGGGCGTCGACGCCCACCAGGTTGACGTGTTGGGCGACGGCCTCGGCATGCTGTGCGGGCGTGATGCGGCCCTGGGCCAGCATCTCCCCGAGGACCCGCACGCGGTTGGCCTCGGCGATGGCGGGGTTCCCACGGGGCTCGTAGTCGCTGGGCGCCGGGATGATCCCGGCCAGCAGCGCCGCCTCCGACAGGGTGACATCGTTGACCTTCTTCTTGAAGTACGACTCGGCCGCCGCCCCGACGCCGTACGCCCCGCCGCCCAGGTAGATCGTCTGCAGGTACCGGTAGAGGATCTCGTCCTTGTCGAGCTGGCGGTCGATGCGGCTGGCGATGACCGCTTCCTTCATCTTCCGGGAGAACGTGCGCTCGCCGCCCGTGTAGACCTGCTTGACGTACTGCTGGGTGATCGTCGAACCGCCCTGCACCACCTCGCGGCCCTGGAAGTCGGCCCACGCGGCGCGGATCGACGCCTTGATGTCGATGCCGCTGTGCGAATAGAACCGCTGGTCCTCCGCCGCCACCACCGCCTGCTTCAGCACCTCGGGGATGTCGGCCTGCTCGACGGGCACCTTGGTGTCGAACTTGCGCAGGACGCCGATCTCGTTGCCCGCCGTGTCGTAGATGTGGGTGATGCGCGAGGGCTCGACGCCCACGTTGGGCCGGGGCAGCTCGGGCGTGGGCAGCGGCAGGAACAGGTAGGCGCCGAGCGACACGCCCGCGACGGCGATGGGCAGCAGCACGGCGACCAGCAAGAACACGCCCAGCGCCTGGGGAAGTCGCTTCAACCGGAAATGCAAGGCGCATAGCTTCGCGCAGGGCCGTCCGGCCGCACCCGTCGGGCCTCGGGCGTAGCCTCATCACCGATGCCCGATCGGCCGCCTTCCGTCGACGCCATCGCCCGCGAGCTGGCCGATGTCGGGCTGCCGCACCCGCTGCTGGTCGACGCCGCCCGGGAGGCGATCGCGGCCGGCGACCCGGGATCGGCGCGGGCGATCGCCGAACGGACCGCCGGCGCGCTGCTGCGGCCCGTCGTCAACGCCACCGGCGTGCTGCTGCACACCAACCTCGGCCGGGCCCCCATCGGGATCATGACCGCGGGCGGCTACAGCAACCTCGAATTCGACCTCGTCACCGGCCGGCGCGGCTCCCGCAGTGGCCACGCCGCGTCGCTGCTGGCGCGGGCGGCGGGCGCCGAGGCCGCCCTCGTCGTCAACAACGGGGCGGCGGCCGTGATGCTCGTCCTCGCCGCGCTGGCGCACGACCGCTCGGTGCTCGTGTCCCGGGGCGAGCTGGTCGAGATCGGCGGCGGCTTCCGCATCCCCGAGGTGATGGCGCAGTCCGGCGCCCGCCTCGTCGAGGTGGGCACGACCAACCGCACCCGGCTGCGTGACTACGAGGCGGCCGTCGCCGACGACGTGGCCCTGATCCTCAAGGTGCACCAGTCGAACTACCGCATCGTCGGCTTCACCGAAGCGGTCGAGGTTCGGGACCTGTCCACGCTCGGTCCGCCGGTCGTGGCCGACATCGGGTCGGGACTGCTCGACGCCGCCACGCCGTGGCTCGACGGCGGCCCGCCGGCGTGGCTCGCCGGCGATCCGGCCGCCTGATATTATATGGAGGGCGGTGCCGTCG
>JBOGIC010000059.1:0-3265 GCA_050744985.1 Acidimicrobiales bacterium | reverse complement strand
GCTGGCACATGATGCGCCCGACCCGGGTCCACTCGAGGGCCTCGAGGTAGATCTTGCCCGTGAGGGGGTTGAAGGCGTCCATGATGTCTTTGATCGTGGCGTAGCCGTGGATGTCGGCGTTGGGGGCGAGGGTCTTCTCGGCCCGGGTCACCAGCTCGGGGTTGGTGACGCTGACGAGGGCGGTCGAGTAGTCGGGACCGGCGAGCAGGCCGAGGTGCAGCGGGTTGTCGTAGAGCATCTCGCCGACCTCGCCGAGGTTGCGCACCTCGACACCCATGGGCGGAGCACACACACCAAAGGTCTGCTCGAGGCCCAGGGCGCTCACCGTGGCATGCACGCCGCCGCACACCCCGCAGGCCCGCGACGAGATGTCGATGGCGTCACGGGGGTCACGGCCCTGGAGGATGATCTCGTAGCCCCGGAACAGCATGGCCCGGGAGTGGCACTCCACGGCCTTGCGGTTCTCGAGGTCGAGCACCGTGTGGATGGCGAGGGCGCCCGCCACCCTGGTCATGGGGTCGATGGACCACTCACGCAGGCGCGGTGGGGCGGCCAGCTGGGTCCCGGGCCCCGGCCGCCGCCGGACATAGCCCTTGGGCTTGACGGCTTTCGCGGCCCACGGATCGGTGATGTCCTCGCGCAGGTGAGCCTGGCCGGAGGAGTCGAACTCGATGGGCAGGTTCTTGAAGCACATACGCGCGTCCCTTCCCTGGCGTTCCTCAGTTACTTCTAGTTTACTATAGAGAATCCTCACTTACCGGAAATATTGGACCCGGGCCCCGACGCCCCCTACTCTCGGTAGCCATGCGGGCCCAAGCGTGGCGATCGGTGCAGCGCCAGGCGCGCGCACTGGGTGACCCGACCCGCTTCGCGATCTTCCGCTCCGTGGCCGCCGCGGAGATCCCGGTCCGTGTGGCTGTTCTTACCCAGCAGTTCTCGCTGAACCACAACGCCGTCCGCCAGCACCTGGCCAAGCTGTGCGAGGCCGGCCTGCTGGTCGAGGAGCTCGCCGCGCGCCGGGGACCGGGACGCCCGGCCCTGCAGTACCGCCTGGCGCCCGGGGTCCACGGCATGTGGGCCACCCGGAGCCCCTACGAGCAGTTGTCGCTGTACCTCCTCGAGATCGCGAGCAGCGGTCGTTCGGCTCGGGACGTTGGGGCCGAGGCAGGCCGGGAGTCCGCAGAGGCCCAGCCGGTGTCCCCGAACGGCGACGGCGCCTCGACGCTCGACCGGCTCCTCGCCGAGATGCAGCGGCGGGGCTTCGAGCCCCGGCTGAACGCGGACAGGGTGGGGACGGAGATCACGCTCGACTTCTGCCCCCTGGCGGCGGCCGCGAGCATGGAGCCCGAGGTCGTGTGCGAGATCCACCTCGGCCTGATCGAGGGGTTCCTCGGCGCCGCCGGCGGCGACGTGGTGCTCGGGGCGCTGAAGCCGAAGAACCCGCAGCGCGCCGGCTGCCGGGTGCTGCTCAATCCGAGGTAGGGCGGGACCCCCGCCGTTTACTCCGCGCCATTGGGGGTGTGGGACCCCTCTTGTGCAAACCAAACGGCCGGAGTGGGCCGCACGCCGGAACCGGCATCCTTGATGCGACGATGGAGCTGACGCCGCTGCGCCCCCGACTGCTCGCCTCCGGCGGGCTCAACGTAGCCGCGAGCACGGCAGGATTTGCCGTGGGGCTCGCCCTCATCGACGCTCGGGCGACCGATATCGGCCTGTTCGTTCTGACCGCGGGCGCCGCCGGGGGCGTCAGCGCTCTACTCTGGCGCCGCCGG
Organism: Acidimicrobiales bacterium; assembly: GCA_050744985.1. Lineage (GTDB taxonomy): Bacteria > Actinomycetota > Acidimicrobiia > Acidimicrobiales > AC-14 > JBOGIC01. Next base: position 1,493 of record JBOGIC010000059.1, on the reverse strand, counting down.
CTCCGCCGGGTCGTGACCCCGCCTCCGGACGGCGCGGTCGTCGTGCCCCCTCGGCTGCGTCCGTGGGATGCGCTCGCTCCGTTCGTAGCCGCGGCCCTCATCCTCGCGATGGTCGGGTTCGAGATCGTCCGTCCGTGGGTGTTCGGCAGCGGCGTCGGCGCCGGCCTGGCCGACGTGTGGGCGGCGACGAGGGTGGACGGGCGGGTCTTCCGGCGGGTCGGTTGGCCCAAGCGGGGCGAGCCCTCGCTCTACGCGGGCGCCGGCTCCTTGCGGTGAATGCGGTAGCCGAGGACGAGGAACGGCAGGCCGAAGACCCAGAATGCGTGGTCGGCGCGCAGCTCGTCGTCCTCCACGTAGACGTCGAGCTCCTCGGCGAACCCGTGCACGGCGAGGGTGGTCAGCTCGCCGGTGTCGGGATCGATGTAGGTGAGGTAGTGGCCGGGGTGTTCGAGGTCCGAGCGGCTGGTGAGGCGCAGTCCGCCGTCCGCCCGTGCCGCAGGGGCGAGCGTCGCCGTGAAGCTCGCCTGCGGCAGGGGGAACCCCACGCTCACGTAGCCGCGGCCGCCGGAGCGGTACGTGGTGTAGATGCCGACGTAGATCGGGGCGTCGGTATCGGCGAAGGACCGGATCCAGCCGCGTATGTCGACGGTGCGGTCGTCATCGACATCGATCGTGTCGATGCGGCTGTGCACGCCACGCTGCGCCTCGCGCTGGTTCATCGGCACGTTGGCCTGACCGAGGGGCCGGGCGACGGCGGTGCGGTACAGCAGGTAGCCGGGGCGGACCCAGGCCCGCCACTTCGGGACGATGTCGAGCGCGAAGCGGGTCGTGTGCTCGTAGAACTCCCGCACGACCGGGTCGACGGCGGACGGGTCGAACTCCGGTCCCGCCAGCTCGTCGAGCGACGCGACGATGCCGGCGTCGGGCGCGTCGCGCACGTAGGCGCCGCCGACCGTCGTCGCGAGGTCCCGCAGGTACTCGGTCCCGACGTAGCGGGTGGACGCTCCGCGAGGGACGACGAACGGGAGCGCGTCCGGTGACGCTCGCTCCGCCAGCAGGGACACCTGCGCGTCGCGGAACACCGCGGCGGAGACGACGCGATAGGCGAGCACGGTGACGGAGGCGACCACGGGAGCCGGGACATGGGGGTTCCTGCGGGCAAGCAGCCACCCCACCCCGGCGCCGAACACGGGTCCCAGGACGACCTTTTGCGGCCGCAGCCCGGCGCCGCCGACGACCGCACCTGCGCCGGTGCCGACGGCCACCGGGCTGAGACGCCGGAACCGGCCGGTGAGCCACCCCAAAGGCGCCGCCAGCGCCGCGCTCATCAGGATCCGATGCCACAGGGCCGGGATCTCGTTCGGCCGTTGGAGGCGTCGGGCAACCGCCTCGGACGCGGCCAAGGCGGCGGCCCCGGTGGCGGCGGCGGCGACACGGCGGGCGGGCCGGCGGCCCGACACCAGCGTGAGGCCGGCGAGCGCACCGATCACCGC
>JBOGIC010000058.1:0-3008 GCA_050744985.1 Acidimicrobiales bacterium | reverse complement strand
GGGCTGCTGGTCCCACCACCACTGGTTGATGTTGGGGTCGCGCCGGACCATCACCGGCGTGGCCGTGTCGAGGTTGGTGGTCGACGGGCCGACGTAGTACGAGCCGGTGAGCCCGGGCGTGCGGAGCTTGGAGTTGTACGTGAACGAAAACCCGACCTGGCCCCCGGCCGTCGGGAACGACGGAGAGACGTGGCTGGCGACGAGGTTGCCGTTGGTGAGGTCCACCGACACCGGCCCAACGCTGTCGGTTGGGTGCGGGCCTGCCCCCCCCGGGCCCAGGTCGACGGTGAAGGACCACGCCCACTGGGCCAGGCGCCAGTTCGTGGTCTGGTCCCAGGTCCAGGCGTGCCACCAGTAGGTGTTGCCGTCCTCGAGCACGCCCTCTGGCACCTGGTAGGAGGTGGAGGAGATCCAGCCCGAGTCGACCAGCTTGGCCGAGTTCTCGACCTGGGGCGACGGGCTGGCCCGGAACCAGACCTGCAGCGGCGTCCACGGGTCGCTGGGCCCATCGGGGTCGGTGAGCGGCCCCACCGATAGCACCGGGGTCGCGGTCGTCACCACCGAGCTGGTTGCCGGGCCGACAGGGACGGCCTCGTCGGCCAGGTGGCCCCAGGTGACCACCAGGTAGGGGGGCGTGCCGGTGTTGCCGGAGGCGAACGCGCGCAGGGGAGAGGGCTGGGACTCATCAGCGGAGGCGATCTGCAGGCCGTAGTTGGGCACCGAGTTGTTGAACCATCCCTGGGCGATGGCCGTCGCGTCGAGGTTGACCCCGTCGGCGGGGCAGCCGCCGCTGCCTTTCGCAAAGGGAGCGGAGACGATGCCTGACCCAGTGGTGCCGGGCTGGCCGTTAGGACCGCTCCAGGTGGTGGCCTCGGTGAACGGGCCGGCGAGCGCGGTGAGCTTGACGGATCGGGGCGTGCAGTCCGCCGCGGCGTTGGCGTAGATGTAGAGGTGGCTCTCGGTGACGAAGACGTTCGACGCCGGTGGCGTCACGGTGTTCAGGTTGAACCAGAGCAGGCTCCGCATCCGGGCGGGAGCGGTCCCACCCACGTACAGGTAGCTCGCCCCCCCGTAGGTGGCAGTGGGATTGAACTCGACGACGGAGGTGTCGTAGCCCCAGCCGGGGTAGGTGCTCCCGAAGTCGATGGTGGTCGAGGAGCTGGTCGGGTCGATGGTGGTCGGGTCGATGGTGATCGGGTAGGTCCGGTTTGCGTCCTTGGCCCAAGCATCGTCGATCGCGACGGTTGCCCGAGCGACCGCTCCATGAGACTCCGGAGGGGTGGTGGTCGTGGTCGACACCGTGGTGGTCGTCGTGGCGAGTGAGGTCGTCGTGGCTCTTGCCCTTGCCGTGGTCGTCGTCGTGGTCGACCGGGGCGGGGCGGTCGTCGCCGGCGTCGTCGCTACGGGCGGTGAGATCGGCGCCAAGGGGCCGAGCGCGATGGACACGGGCGCGGCGGACCCGTTGGCGTCGAATGCCAGACCCTGCCCGAAGCTGGCGACGACCGAGCCGTCGGCGTCGACGAACTCCACCGCCCCGTCGCCCTGGCGGGCGGCGACGCCCTCGGGCAGCGTGAACTCGACGACGTAGGAGGTGGGCTGCGAGCGGTCGGCGACGATCACGCTCTCCTCGAACCCGTCGGATGTGAGGTTGGCCACGAGGTCACGCCCACCGAGCGCGCCCCTGTAGGACGCCCGGTCGGCGGCGATGGTGGCCGACGCGGCGCTCGCCTCAGGGTGGCGGACGAGGATCGTGCCCGCAGGCGTCTCGAGGGATGCGGCACCATCTGCTCTGCCGGGAAGGCTTGTCGCCTGCTCCGACGCTCTGGCCCGGAGGCTTCCACCGGTTCCCGTGACAAGGTTCATGTCGATGTCGACCCACGCACCGCTGTGATCCTTGAACCTGGTGGGCCGCGGGCTGATCTTGGCCGTGTAGGACCCGTCGGGGTTGCGCAGGACCGTCTGAGTAGGGGTGGTCTGGTCATCGACAACGGTGGCGCGCTCCTGATCGAACCGTCCCAGCTTGGAAGGCCGCGCGTCGGGCATCTGGGACGAGGTGACGGGGGGATTGGAGAAGTCGCCCGTCGGCCTCTCCGGCATCGGGCGGGCGTCCGCGGCGGAGAGGCCCGGTAGCGGATCGGCTGGACGGTCGGGCTTGTTGGCCGCGGCCGCAGGTTGGAGCGCGGCCGTCGAGGGGGCCAGTATCGCCAGCACGACGGCCACGGCGGTCGCCGTGCGAGCCACGTGGCGACGCCGCGCACCGTCCCGAAAGCGGCGGCTCACGATGACATCCCCCTTGTCTCAGCGAAGCGTCGTCCGGCTGTTGCTCGCCAGTGTCGTTTTGTCCAACCGTCTGAGTCGGGTCCGGGCGCCGAGACCACCGCCGGGAGGGTCGCCGTGACCGCGACTCCAGCGCGGCGTGCCAACGACCTGGGGTTGACAGCGTTGACAGGAGTCGCCGCTCCCGTTGACGCCGCCAGCGGCGCGCGGGCTTTCGACTTTGCATCCTCGCCGGCGGCTCCGAAGGGATCCTCCCGTTCGGCGAGTCGAGTGAACGGCCGCGCCTCACCGGATCTGGTTCTCATTACCGCCATCGCCGTATCCGCTCCCTCCGCCGTTCAGGCAGGTCAAATTCGATCTGTCGTTGCCAGTGTGACGGACGATCAACGACTTCGGGAGAGGGCCGAGCGAAAGGAATCGTTCGGCCTATCGCGGGTAGCGCGCCTGGACTACGTGATGGCGCCACCGGCTCCGCTGCCGCCGGCCGTGCCCCACTCCAAGCTTCGTGTCGCTTGGTGGCGCTGCGTCGGAGGCGTGCTCTGTTCGGCGTCGGGCCCGACGGCGCCGCCCCGGTCGTGCATAGGGCTCCTGCCTCTAACTCGCGTTCTCTGGAGCAGGACCAGGCGTGTCCTCGACGTCGCGGCGCTGGACACGCGGCCTCGTCGGCGACACGTTCTCTGGAGTGTCCATGACGAGGTTCAGGTCCCACCTCGCACTGGGACGGATCAGGC
>JBOGIC010000057.1:0-3905 GCA_050744985.1 Acidimicrobiales bacterium | reverse complement strand
GCGCCCAGCCACGCGAGCGCCTGGCGGCGGGTGGTGACGGCGGGGGCGTCGGGGGGGTCGTCGGTCATGCTCGAAAGTCTCGACCCCGTCCATACGAGACGGCTACGGGTCAGATGGGAGGTCGCTGGGAGCGCTGGGACGCGAAGGAGCCGCCGGAACCCGGCGGCTCGAGCTATCGCACTGCCGGCTGGCTAGATCGGGCGGACGTTCTGCGCTTCTTCTCCCTTGCGCCCGGGTGCCACGTCGAATTCGACGCGCTGGCCCTCGTCGAGCGAGCGGTAGCCCCCGCCTTGAATGTTGGAGTAGTGCACGAACACGTCGTCGCCCTGCTCCCGCGAGATGAAGCCGAAGCCCTTCTCGGCGTTGAAGAATTTAACCGTACCAGTTGCCACAGAATCTCTTTTCGTTGAACTGCCCCTCACTCGAGGAGCACGCGTCAGCCTAGACCGCATTCGCGGCCGGATCAGGATCAACCGCATATTTCGGGACCCGCTGGTAGGCTGGAGGATCACCGCCACTTGGTGGAGACGCTTCGTTTCGTAGGACGATCCGCCCGATCTGCCCGAGCGAGCCTGACGCCTCTTCTGAGTCCGACTGAGGAGCGTCAATGCCCCACGGCCCCGCCGTCACACCGCCTGCCCGCCAGTGCGGCCGGTGTCGCAAGACCTTCGCGGGCGAGGCCGGCACCGACGCCGCCCCCCTGGCCGAGTGGTGGATCTGCGACGATTGCCGGCTCGTCCTGCTCCCGGGTCGTCGAGGGAACGTCGCCGTCGCTCCGGCCGTCGAGCCGGGCTGACGGCGCCAAGTGAGGCGGGCCGGCGCGGTCGCCCGCCCGGTGAAAGGCGCCCGGAGCCGATGAGCCTGGGCTACGATGGTCACGACGCGATCCAAATTGGGTCGCCGAGGTCGAGTGCAAGGCGCCTGTCGCCCGGTTCCGCTTTCGAAATATGCGGCCAGAGCATGTACGGCCACTGCCGCATCGAAAGGAACCCAGTGCCAACCTCCTCTCCCCGCGCCGGCGCATCATCACGCCCGCGGAAGCGTCGCCGTCCGCGGACTGCGGACCGCCCCGTAGCCGCGCCGGTTCGTCGGGAGCCTCCCACGCCGGTGACCGCCGCGGTCACGCCGGCGCCCACCACCTTCGCCGCCCTCGGTGTCCCGGCGGCGGTCGTCGACGCACTGGCGTCGGCCGGCTGTCACACGCCTCTTCCCGTCCAGGCCGCCACCATGCCGACGGCCCTCGCTGGTCGTGACGTGTTGGGCCGGGCCCGCACGGGCAGCGGCAAGACCGTCGCGTTCGCCGTGCCCACGGTCGTGGCCCTCGCTGCAACGGCGGGTGACCGTCGCCCCGGCCATCCCCGGGCGCTCGTCCTCGTGCCGACCCGCGAGCTGGCCGGCCAGGTGGCGCGCACGCTCACCCCGCTCGCCCGAGCCATGCGCCTCCACGTCGGCACCATCTACGGCGGCGTCAGCCAAGGTCCGCAGGAGTCGATGCTGCGCCGGGGCGTCGACATCCTCGTCGCCACCCCCGGGCGGCTCGAGGACCTGATCGCGCAGCGCCTCTGCAGCCTTGCGGCTGTCGAGGTGACGGTGCTGGACGAGGCCGACCACCTGGCCGACCTGGGGTTCCTGCCGGCGGTGAAGCGGCTCCTCGACCAGACGCCCGACGGTGGCCAGCGCCTGCTGTTCTCGGCCACGCTCGACAACGCGGTCGACACGCTCGTGGCGCGCTACCTCGACGACCCCGTCGTGCACTCGGTGGACGCCGCCGCGTGCAGCCCGCCGGAGCTCGAGCACTACTCCTTCTCGGTCACGCCCGGCGACAAGGCGGCGGTGGTGCGGGAGCTCGCATCCGGACGCGAGCGCAGCCTGTTGTTCACGCGTACCAAGCACGCCGCCCGCAAGCTCGCCGGTGACCTCAGCCGCCAAGGGATCCCCGCCGTCGACCTCCACGGGAACCTGTCGCAGGCCCAACGGGAACGCAACCTCGGCGCCTTTGCCGCCGGATCGGCTCGGGTGCTGGTCGCCACCGACATCGCGGCACGGGGCATCCACATCGACGACGTCCCCCTCGTCGTGCATGTCGACCCGCCCGCCGAGCACAAGGCGTACCTGCACCGGTCGGGCCGTACCGCCCGAGCCGGCGCCCGTGGCACGGTCGTCACAGTCGTGCTGCCCAACCAGGCTCGAGAGGTGGCGTCGATGATCCGCCAGGCCGGGATCCGGCCCACCCCCGCACGGGTCGCGCCGGGCGCGGCGGAGACCGTCGCCCTCACCGGCCCGCCCGCGGAGCCGGTGACGGCGGCGCCGGTGGCTCCCCGGCCCGCCCCTCCCCGGCGAGGATCGCCTCCACGTGCCGCCGGCCGGAGTCGACGCCGGCGGTGACCGACCACGGCAAGCCACGACGGCGGCGACCCGGCGACGAGGTCCTCGAGGCGATCGACGCGTTGCTCCTCGTGCTGCGTGACAGCGCCCAGCGCAACAAGGACGCCGCCCGGCAGGCCCAGTCGATCCGGCGGCTCCGGAGCCACGGACGCAGCTACGCGGAGATACTCGGGCGGAACCTGGCGTCGTCGGCGCACCGGATCACGCAGCAGAGCCTCGAGGCGACCGTGCTCGCCAGCGAGCGGTTGAAGCGGGCCGAGATTCGCGCCCTGCGCACCGAGGGCCTCGGCGTGGACCGCATCGCCTCCCTCTGCGGCCTGACCCCCGCCAGCGTCGAGGGTCTGATCGCGGAGGGCCCGGCGTGACCGAAGGGATGCCGGATCTTCTCATGGACCTCCCCGACAACGGCGATCAAGTGGCGCGCCAACGGCGCAAGCGTGCCACCGTCCTGTTGGATCGTCCGGTCGCCGGCTTTGACGACCTCACCTTGAACGATGTCCTCCGGGCGGTCGTCGCCGCGATCCACGAGAGCGACGGACCGCTCGATGTCGAAGCGTTCCTCATCGAGCGCGGGCACGTCTGGCAGACGGTCGAGATGGTGCAGGCCTGCCTCGTCTTCGTCGACCGGCACGTGTCGTCCCCTCCTCCGCAAACCGGGCCCTGACGAATGAAAAGGAGGCCTTCGATGGCCATGGAAACCACCACCGACATCGACGAGCAGGCGTTGGTCCTACGGGGCCAGGCGAAGGGGTTCGGCAAGATCGCCGAAGCGCTCGGGCTCGAGCGGGCCAACGACGCCAACGAGGCCTTCAACCGAGCCCTGCGCCGCCACTCGCCCGAAGAGCGGGTCACCATCCGCGCCGAGGAGAACGGTCGCCTCGACCGCCTCGCCCGCGCCGTGACCGCCGACGGGTCCCGCACCAAGGAGGAGGTCGACAAGCGCATGCGCGCCATCGATCGCCTGCGCAGTCGCCTCATGACCGACTGAACCGCGCAGGCGACGGCGGTCAGGCCACAGGCGAGAACTTCATTCGCCGCGCGACCACCACGGCCGGTCCGCCTCTTAGTAGATTCCCAGCACCGAGTTCAAGGAGTATCAGGGGGAGTTGTGCTGATGAATCGATCGCGTCGCCGTCTCGCGTTTGGAGGGGTCGCCGCCTTGGCCGTAATCGTACCGGCGAGCCTGGCGTGGGCCTGTGTCGCCCCGATGTCGCTGACCACCGTGTCCAGCAAGGTCCAGCCGGGCGGCACCGTCCGGGTCATCGGCCGGGAGATGGCGCCCGGCGCACCGGTGGAGATCCACCTCGACTCTCCGACCGGGCCGCTCCTCGCCAAGACCGAGAACCAGCCCGGCGGCATGTCGGCCAAGTGGGAGCTGGACGTGCCGATCCCCGCCAACACGCAGTACGGCACGCACGTGCTCTACGCCGTGCAGAACTACCGCAACATGAACTCCACGATCCCGCGAGCCACGATCTACGTCGGCACCGAGCCGCCGCCCGCCCCCACGCCCGAGGTGC
>JBOGIC010000056.1:0-3884 GCA_050744985.1 Acidimicrobiales bacterium | reverse complement strand
CTGCTGATCACCTCGGCGGGCGTCACCATCCGGCAGGCCGTGCGGGGCATCTCCTCCCAGGGGCGCGACGCCACCGGCGTGCGGATCGTCAGCCTCGACGACGGCCAGACCGTCGCCGGCGTCGCCCCCGTCCTCAGCGTCGATGAGTAGCGGGCCGCCGCGGGCGGCTAACCGGTCGGCCGCACCTCGTCGACGGCGCCCGCGTCGCCCTGGCTGACGCCGGCGGCGAAGACCTTCGGTAGCCCCATAGCCCCGCTCCTCCGGTGTGGGTACCATTGTGTTGCCCTTCCCCCACCTGTTCAACGCAGTGGAGGAGGCGCGCCCATGCGCACGCAACACGCTCAACGCGGCCAGGTCCTGCCGCTGATCGCACTGGCGGTCGTCGTGGTCGGAGGAGGTGCCGTGCTGCTCGGTCGCATCGGCGAGGCGGCGGTGTCGAGAGCGGCGGCCCGCACGGCGGCCGACGCCGCGGCCCTGGCCGGCGCCGCCGACGGTGAGCAGGCCGCACGGCAGGTGGCCGCGGCCAACGGGGGCACGGTGTTGCAATTCGAGGTTCTCGGGCAGGACACCCGGGTGACCGTGCGGGTCGGGGAGGCCCGCGCCGTGGGCCGGGCGCGGCGGGACCGGTAATCTGCCCCGGGCCGGAACCGAACCCGGGATGGCAAAGGAGTCGAATGGCCCAGGGGCGGCGAAGCCGTCTGATCATCCGTAGGTTCGACCCGTGGACGATCCTGAAGTTCTCCGTGCTGCTCTACCTCAGCATGTACTTCGTCATCCTCGTCGCCGGGGTCGTCCTCTGGGCGGTCGCGACGGCGACCGGCGTGCGGGGCAACATCGAGGGGTTCATCGGTGAGCTGATCGCGTCCGACGACTTCAAGTTCGAGGCCAACCAGATCTTCAGGTCCTCCGTGCTCGGCGGCGCCGTCCTGGTGGCCCTCGGCAGTCTGTCGAACGTCCTCATGGCGGTGCTCTACAACCTCATCAGCGATGTCGTCGGTGGCATAGGGATCAGCGTCGAGGAACGCGGGACGCGACGGCGGGTGAAACGCGACGACGACGAGCCGCGCCGATGACCTGGGTGGTCGAGCCCAACGTCGTCGGGGGGTGGGACGTCCGCGCCGCCGACCAGCAGGCGCGTACGAGCCGCCATCCCGGCCGCGACGACGCCGTGACGGCGGCCCGCGCCCTCGGTGGCACCGTGGTCGTGCAGGGCATGCGGGGCGAGGTCCTGGCGACCTACGACGACCCGCAGGAAACGGAAGCCGAAGCGGCCCCCGTGGCCCCCGCGGCACCCGCGCCCACTCCGCCCGCGCCTCCCCGCCCCCCGAGCGGTAGCGGTGACGCCCGCCGGCCGGGCCTCAAGATCGCCCAACTCCTCACGCTCACCGACCAGACCGACGCCACCGGGCGCCTCCTGCTCGAGGACTCGGCACCCCCGGCCGCCATCCGCCGGGCCGAGAAGGCGGGCGTGGCGATGGAGACGGTGACGTGCGCCTACGCCGACACGCCCTCGCGGGTCGGGGGCCAGATGAACCAGTCCGCCTACGAGGCCCTGCGCCACGACGTGGCCGACATCCTCAACGGCTTCGCCTGGCTGGCCGAGCGCCATCGCGCCGCCGAGCCGCAGGCCACGGGCACGCCCGAGCGGCTGTTCGCCGTGAGCTACGCCGGCATCAACCTGGCCCACGTGCTGTTCCACCGCGCCGTCGACCCGGTGCCGCCGCACGGCCACCTGCCGGCCTACGTGGCGTCGATCTTCAAGGCCAGCCGGGGCATCTTCTCCTTCGCCGCCCAGCTCGAGAACCAGCGCGGCCCGTCGGCGGAGATGACGGCGGCCGAGGTGATGCAGGTGGCCGAGGCGGAGCGCCAGTTCGTCCGTCCCACCACCGGGCGGGTCTGTGCGGCACCCACCCGCCTCATCGAGCGCACGATCGCGGCGATCCTCACCGGCGGCGAGGCCGACGCGGCCAAGAGCCGCCTGGGCGAGCTCGTCGACTTCGACGTCCTCTGGCGGTTCACGCAGCTGCAGGATGTCTTCGGCGAGGCCCTCAGCACCTACCGGGTCGTGCTCGAGCAGGTGAGCGCCGCCGGCCTCGCCAACGACCCGAAGCGGCTGTTCCGCCACGTCCTGCCCGACGGCCCGGCGCAGGGCCAGTCCTTCGGTGCCTACACCGAGTCGGTGCTGGCGACCGTCAACGGCGTGCAGGCCGACCTCAACCGGCTCCTCGGCCGGGCCACCAACGCCAAGGCCCTCACCTTCGAGGACATCCTGCGCCTGCTGTGAGGGGTAGACCCACAGCATGACCGACCCGTTCCCTCCCGTGGAGCCACCCCTCCCCACGCCACCGCCGCCGAGCCCCGACCCACCCATCCCCAGCCCCGAACCGGGCCCGCCGCCCATCCCGGACCCGCAACCGCTCTAATCCACCGGCTTTGCTCCGCGGGATTGGCCCTCTGGGGTACCTCTTTCGCGGATCAATCGATCGAGGAGGCGAGGCTCCGCCGGCCACGCCTCGCGCAGCACGTCCCGGGGAACGTGGCGAGCGGCGTAGCGCAGGGCGAGGGCCACCACGAGGGCGTCGTCGAGGGGACCGATCACCGGCAGGAACTCGGGGATGAGGTCGACGGGCGACAGCACCCACACCGCCGCGCACGCCACGGCGACCTTGGCCCGCACCGGCACCCGGGGATCCCGACGTAGCCGGCGCACGGTCGTGAGGCACGTCGGCAGCACCGTCGCCAGGTCCTTGGCCGCACCCGGGGGCAGCCGCCGGGCCAGCACGGCCAGCACCGCCCACGACGCGACGAGCAGCACGACACCGGCGAGGGCGAGGCGAATCACGGCATCAGGGCGAGAAGACGGCCGGCACCCAGTTCAGCGCCGCCTTGGGCGGACGGGTGTAGCCCGGGTCGACCTGGCGGGGGGGCAGGACGATCTCGCGGCGCGGCACCTCCTTGTAGGGCACGAGCGACAGGAGGTGGTGGATGCAGTTCAAGCGGGCCACGCGCTTGTTGTCGGCGTCCACCTCCCACCACGGTGACGTTGAGGTCGACGTGTGCTCCATCATCATGTCCTTGGCCTTCGAGTAGTCGACCCACCTCGAGCGGGAGTTCAGGTCCATCTCCGACAGCTTCCACTGCTTCGTGCGGTCGTCGATGCGCGCCTGGAACCGTCGCTCCTGCTCCTCGTCGGACACGGAGAACCAGTACTTCACGAGCTGGATGCCCGAGCGGATCAGCATGTCCTCGAACTGGGGCGCCGACCGCAGGAACTCCCAGTACTCGGTGTCGGTGCAGAATCCCATCACCCGCTCGACGCCAGCCCGGTTGTACCAGGACCGGTCGAACAGCGCCATCTCCCCCGTGCTCGGAAGGTGCTCCGCGTACCGTTGGAAATACCACTGGCCCTTCTCCCGCTCGGTGGGCGCGGGCAGGGCGACGACCCGGCACGCCCGGGGGTTCAGCGGCCCGGCGATGCGACTGATGACGCCGCCCTTCCCCGCTGCGTCCCGACCCTCGAACAGCACGACGAGGCGGTGGCCCGAATCCCGGATCCAGTCGAGCATGACCACCAGCTCGAGCTGCAGCTCGGCCAGCTCCTGTTCGAAGACCTTGCGTTTCATCCGTGCCCATTCTGCCCGGCCACCGGCATCAGATCTCCTCGAGCACGAACGAGAAGCGCTTCACGTCCTCGACGAACGGGAGGTACGCGCTGACCGGCACGCTCGCCCACGTCCGGCCGGCATCGCCCAGCCGATCGAGCAGGGGGACCGCCACCGGCACCTTGTCCAGCGTCTCGATCGCGTCGCTCCGGCGAAGCAGCTCGGCGAGCAGCACCGGAGCGTCGTCCGGACGTCCGGCGCAGACCGCGAGGAGGAACATCA